>JABFRM010000262.1 GCA_013141155.1 Methylococcaceae bacterium
GACATAACACCCTAATCGCAATTGGTTAAAAATGCTGGGATTATACCGGAAAAAGGAGGTAGTTTAATAGTGATAGCGAAGCTGGGCAATTAAATCAGTGCTTTTTCTAGCCCATTACCCGCCTCAAGTACTGCGATAGAAGCCAGTAAATGTCTGGCATTGGCAGGCGAACGCAACAGGTAGGTGGTTTCTTCCATCGCCTGATAATCTTCTAACGACATCACCACCACAGCGGCTTCATTTTTGCGGGTAATGATCACGGGTGCATGATCAAGACACACTTTTTCCATTGTTTTTGATAAGTTGGCGCGGACGGCGGTATAGCTTATGGCATCCATAGTAACTCCAATGCTTGTACAGGTAGGGTTTTTTGTACAGATTATAGGTGTCGTTTGCCAAAAATTTTAAATATTTCCTCAAGTATTTGCATGTAGTGCCGATAACAAATGTAACGCACTCTGCCGCACTATAAGCTGATGCATTTTTAGCTTTAATTTGGATGGTGTTTGTTTTCATATATTATTGAAAATAAAAGCTATATTAATTATTTTTGTATTAGCCATCCTATTTGATGCCATGCTTTACGTCAAATAGGATGTCTATTTAACGTTAGGCGCGACCAAGGAAATCCATGCGCACAATAATATTATGTAGTCTTTGTTGTTTTTGCTCAATCAGTATTTGCCGAAGATACGGCATTTGAGCGTGTACAGTTGTCTTATGGAATTTCACTTGAAATTCCATCTCATTGGGAAGTCTTATCTCAGGATGCTAAACAAAATCTCGCGGCAGCATCTGAATCAATGGGAAGAAGCGCCGGAGTAGTCGATGATAATGGAAAAAAAGAACGGTTACTGGCTGTTAGCGCACTACCTATTCCATCTGGGGCAAAAATACGTGTCAGCGTTACATCGCCACCAGAATTGACACAAGATAATTTATCCGTAACTTCTGGGTCAGAGTTAAACCAATTACAGCCTGAGTTTTATGCAATGTTCAATAAAATGATGACATCTAGTGGACTAAAAGTTCTGGAAATGAAACCACCACGAATCGAGCGATTTAACGACAAGTTGGCACTTGTTATCGATTATACTCGCACCGATGCCTATGGTTCGTCTCCGTGGCAAGTGACCCAATACAAAGTTCCCGTATCCAACAGGCTAATTGAATTTACTTTGTCCTATCGCTTGTCAGATGCAATTGTATGGAAACCAATTTTGGAAAATGTTAAGCGTTCGATACAATTCTAATAACTTATAATGGGTAGAGCATTATGAAACATTAACAACCACGTCTAACCCAACGATTACTTTGCGTTAGGCATAAATATGGGAGTAAAGCATGGCATTAAATCAAAATTACTATAAATTATGGTTTGAAAGTTTTATCCTAAAAAATGCATCTGGGCATCGAAGTGAAGTTCAATTAAAGCTTATTCCTGACCAAGACTTACCTAGTGAGATAGAAAATGAATGCCATTCAAAATCAGTAGATCCTTATAGCTTATTAACAGAATGTAATAAAAGGCTATTTAATGATTACTCTGTTGGCACCAGGTTTTTACTCAAAGCTAAATTAACTAACAGAGAAGGTGAAGGCCCATTCTTTTATAGTTACTATGGTTGGCAGCCATTTGAAATAATAGCGCAGTAGATTGAGCTGAATGCAATGATGCCCAACACATCGGCACGCAAAACATTGGAATTCGTTACCCCATTTCACCTATGACATTAAAAACCGCCCTTTGGGAAACTGAGCGGCGGTTTTTTATGGGGCTGGTATAATCAGCATCAACACATTCCGCGCATTAATCTGAGGCAAGCCATGCAAACCACGCACATATCCCATAAAGGGCAAGTCATCATCCCCAAAAGTGTTCGTGATGCTTGTCATTTAGACATTGGGCAAGAATTAGAAATCGAAATTACAGCACAAGGCATTTTATTAAAAGCCAAAAAAAATGCGCCTAAAACCACGATTGATAAAGTTGCTGGTTGTTTAGCTTATCAAGCGCGGTAGGATGGGTGGAGCGATAGCGAAACCCATCGTAATGGTGATTTCATGATGGGTTTCGGCTATCGCCTCTACCCATCCTACATATTGTGTTTTTATTAAACCTTTACATCGGATTTGAATCCGCCAACTTATACAATGTATATCTCCCATCAAGCAATACCCCTCATTACAGCATGACCGAATACCGCCGCTACCGTGTTGCAGGTGGCACTTATTTTTTTACGGTTAATCTTGCAGAACGGAACCGAAAATTACTGACGGAACACGTTGATGTTTTAAAAGCGGCTGTGCGAACGGTGATGAAAGCCCATCCGTTTGAAATCGATGCAATGGTAATTTTGCCAGACCATCTTCACGCCATTTGGACTTTACCGGAAAATGATGATGATTTTAGTCTTCGTTGGCGACAAATAAAATCGGAATTTTCGAGGGTAATGGAAAAAGATGAGCGCATATCCAAAAGCCGCACCCAAAAACAGGAAAGGGGTATTTGGCAACGGCGATTCTGGGAACACGCCATTCGTGACGAAAAGGATTTTGAACGACATGCGGATTATATTCACTATAATCCTGTTAAACATGGATATGTACATCGCGCATTGAATTGGCAACATTCTTCGTTTCACCGATATGTTCGATTGGGCATTTTGCCGTCAAATTGGGCAGGAGTGGGTGTTGACGATTTGGAACTTGAATGGCACGGTAGGTCAGGCTGAATGTAATGATGCCTTTATGCCCTTGGGAACTGAGGGGCGGTTTTTTTATGGGGCTGGTATAATCAGCATCAACACATTCCGCGCATTAATCTGAGGCAAGCCATGCAAACCACGCACATATCCCATAAAGGGCAAGTCATCATCCCCAAAAGTGTTCGTGATGCTTGTCATTTAGACATTGGGCAAGAATTAGAAATCGAAATTACAGCACAAGGCATTTTATTAAAAGCCAAAAAAAATGCGCCTAAAACCACGATTGATAAAGTTGCTGGTTGTTTAGCTTATCAAGGTACTGCTAAAACGCTGGAAGAAATGGATGATGCCATCAGGCAAGGTGTTATGGCGGAATGGGGAATAAAGTGATTGCGGTTGACACCAATATTATTGTCCGCTTTTTGACACAAGATGATGAGCAACACTATCAAAAAGCGTATCGAATTTTTACGGGTACAGAGACCATTTTTATCCCCACGACCGTTATTTTGGAAACGGAATAGGTATTACGGTTTACTTATCGTTATCCTGCGGACAGCATCAATCAAGCGCTATTTGGATTGATCGGTTTGGAAAACGTTAATATTGAAAACGAACACAAAATTATTTCCGCTTTGCAATGGCATCAAAAAGGCTTGGACTTTGCCGATGCTTTACATCTTGCTGGTAGTTTACAAGCAGATAAGTTTGCCAGTTTCGATAAAAAATTAATTAAAAAAGCTGCTGGTTTAAATGTGAGTATTACTTTACTTGAGCCATGAAGCCTTAATCAAGACAAAGGCATTTAAGTGCTGTGTTGGGTGTACATCAGCGCGAAAAATGCTGAGGGGGATTCATTACGCTCCATCTACGATATTATAAACAGCCCTTGAGGAAACTGAGGGGCGGTTTTTTTATGGGGCTGGTTCAGCATCAACACCTTGCTCACCACGACCTACCGCGCCAGCAAACCGTGATAATTGAGTCCAGTTGATTGTTAGACGGATTTTAGCGAGTGCTAATTTTTAGAGTCGTGCTAAAATTAGCTTAACAAAATGCAAGCAATACACTGGAGTTTTTATGCCTT
>JABFRM010000304.1 GCA_013141155.1 Methylococcaceae bacterium
GTCCTGCTCATCACGCGCTTTACATTAAACGTGCATTACCCTCCTTACCTTACCTTCTTTTACCTTCATGAATAAACCCTCTGCTTTATTTGATTTGGCGAGTGCCGGTGTACAACACTCATCGCCATATATCCCTGGAAAACCCGTTGAAGAATTAGAACGCGAATTGGGCTTAACCGGCATTGTTAAATTGGCCTCTAATGAAAATCCTTTAGGACCTTCGCCGTCTGCCATTCATGCCATACAAGCCCATATCGCTGATCTTACCCGCTATCCCGATGGCAGTGGGTTTCGGCTAAAACAGGCGTTAGCAGCAAAATATCATCTGTCGCCTAATCAAATTACCTTAGGCAATGGGTCTAATGAACTTTTAGAGCTAGTCGCGCGTACTTTTTTAACGCCTGCCTTGTCGGTGGTATTTTCACAACATGCGTTTGCGGTGTATCCGATTGTGACGCAGGCGGTCGGCGCTAAAGCCATTGTTGTCCCTGCGTTAAATTACGGGCATGATCTGGAGGCCATGTTGCAAAGCATTACGCCTCAGACGCGCTTGGTATTTATTGCCAATCCCAATAACCCGACAGGGACTTTATTGCCGCAGGCTCAGTTGCAACAGTTTATTAAAGCGTTGCCGCCCACGGTGGTGTGTGTTTTGGATGAAGCCTACTATGAATTTGTCAGTGCAGGGCAACAATGTGATTCGGTTGCCTGGTTAGCTGAATGCCCGAATTTATTGATTACCCGTACTTTTTCTAAAGCTTATGGACTGGCGGGATTGCGCATTGGTTATGGGTTATCCAGCGCAGATATGGCTGATTTGTTAAATCGTGTCCGGCAACCGTTTAATAATAATTCGCTGGCTTTGGTGGCTGCGGAAGCCGCATTGGCAGATGCGGTGTATTTGCAGAAAACCATTCAGTTAAACCAAGACGGTATGCAACAATTAACCAATGCCTTTAAAGCGTTAGGATTGAATTGGATACCTTCAGCGGGTAACTTTGTCACCGTGGATTTAAAACGTCCTGCAGACGCGATTTACACCGCGTTATTAGCTAAAGGCGTCATCGTAAGGCCAGTTGCAAACTATGATTTGCCTAATCATTTGCGGATTAGCATCGGTACGGCTGTTGAAAACCAAGTGTTTATTGATGCTTTAACTGCTATATTGGCGAATGTTTAAAAAACTGTGTGTCATCGGCGTAGGTTTAATTGGCGGTTCCATAGCCCGTGCAGCGCGTAAGGCTAATCCAACGATACAGATTATTGGTTTTGGTCGAGCGGAAGATGGTGTTAATTTAGCCTTAGCCAAAGCCTCAGGGGTGTTGGATGACTACACGCTGGATATTGCCAGCGCTGTCGTGGCTGCTGATGCTGTAGTTATTGCAACGCCTGTGGGTGCTTATTGTTCAGTTTTGCAAGCCCTTAAACCTCATTGGTCGCAGCAGGTTTATTATACCGATGCTGGCAGCACCAAGGGCAGTGTTGTCGAAGCCTGTCTTGCGGTTTTTGGATATGTACCGGAAAACTTTATCCCCGCACACCCTATTGCCGGTGCCGAAGCAAGTGGTGTTGCCGCTGCCAGGGCGGATTTGTTTGAGCAAAAATGTGTTATTCTCACACCGATGTCCAATGCCGAAGCAGGCGCTTTGCTGAATGTGCAGCAATTTTGGGAAGCATTGGGTGCTACGGTTACCGTAATGAGTACCGAACAACACGACGCTATCCTGGCGGCGACCAGTCATTTGCCGCATATTCTGGCGTTTGCTTTGGTTAATTTACTGGGGCGTAAAGATGAGCAAGATGAAATTTTTAAATATGCCGCTGGTGGCTTTAAGGATTTTACCCGTATCGCTTCAAGTGATCCGACCATGTGGTTGGACATTTGCATGGCTAATAAACAACAATTAATTCCCCTGCTTGACCAGTTGAAAACTGAGCTGAATAATATTCAGCAGTTTCTGGTGAGCGGCGATAACCAGCAGCTTTTTGAAACTTTTCAATATGCTAAAAATGCCCGGCAACGATTTTTAAACCAATTTGAAAATTTATAATCCACCTGCGATCGCTCGCTAAGTCGTCTGTTTCGTTAAACCCATTTGTAGGGACACGTTCTCGCTAATTCGACTAAAGATTGCGCTGTAATAAATTGTATAATAATCAAAATGTGTTCAATGATTCCCTAAGCATAGAGTGCCTAAATGACCGACTTAAAAGACCAATCCGTACAAATATTTTTAGACCAGCTTGCCAGTAAGACTGCCACTCCTGGCGGTGGCGGGGCGGCGGCGATCATGGGGGCACAAGCTGCTGCCCTGATTAGTATGGTCTGTAATCTGACCATTGGTAAGCCGAAATACGTTGAAGTTGATATTGAAATGCAATCTTTGTTGCGACAATCAGAAGCTTTGCGTGAACAATTAACCGCTATGATCAAAGCGGATGCAGATGTTTTTGATTGTGTGATGGCGGCGTATGGCTTAGCAAAAACAACCGAAACAGAAACTGCAAAACGTAGCATGATTATTCAAGAAGCCTTAAAAGCTGCTACGCAAGTGCCTTTGGCGTGTGCAAGAGCGTGTGCAGACATTCTTAAATTAAGCCAAATAGCAGCCGAGAAGGGTAATATTAATGTCATTAGCGATGCTGGTGTTGCTGCAATGGCGGCTTTCGGGGCCCTAAAAAGTGCTGCGCTCAATGTTTATGTTAATATCGGAACGCTTAAGGATCGCGATTTTGCCGAGGCATGTTTAGCGGAATTGGAGGCAGTGCTTTTGAATGCTGAAACGACTGTTGAAGCGGTCTATCAATTGGTTAAAAGCAAACTGTAAAATTCTTGGAATCGTTAAGCGCAACAATCGCCGCATCAGAACGGCGATGACTGTAGCAGATAAATAGCGATTAAAACGCTATTTATCTCAGGCTAATATCACTTTTACCCTTAGGTTCGCCAAGGGTGAGAGGGTAAATCAGTCACGCCAATCACGTCAACACCCGCTTTAGCAACCTGATGGTCATTTTCCACCGAACTGCCGCTGACACCCACCGCACCGATTAAAACGCCGTCCTCATCCACAATTGGCACACCACCCGGAAAGGTGATCAAGCCACCATTAGAATGCTCAATCCCAAACAACGGGCTGCCGGGTTGTGATAATTGACCGATTTGCCCCGTGTTCATGCCAAAAAAACAAGCGGTTTTAGCCTTCTTAATGGCAATATCAATACTGCCGACCCACGCGCCATTCATCCTGACAAATGATTTTAAATCCGCGCCGGAATCAACCACGGCGATGCACATTTGCGTACCCAGTTTGTCTGCCTCTCTAATCGCTGCGGCTATTGCCAATTCTGCTTGTTCATAACTGACGTGCATAGTTTTACTCCTGACTCATTGAAAATATTGGTTGTTTCGCTCCACAACGCGAAAGCCAAACTATAAAAAAACCCACCGCACAAAGTAGCAATATCTAAAAACTAATCGTCAAATAATGCTCAGCCGCCCATCCAACTAATGCCAAAACCATCGCCAACGCTGCAAAAAACATTTTTTCATGAAACGATATTTCTGCTTTAATTCGGTCTATTTTTGACATTTTAGTCACTTTATGGATCTGATTGGATGAGTCTAGCATAAACTTACCTGATTACCCATAAGCTTCAGCCAATTTGAGCAAACGCCCTGGCATAGGCGGAGTATTCGCCGCAGCGATGAGAAACCGGGGCATCATGGATTGCAGATCGAATCTGCGGTTAAA
>JABFRM010000097.1 GCA_013141155.1 Methylococcaceae bacterium
ACTAAACACAACAGAGGTTACACATGAAAGCAAATATTGGCTTAATCGGCCTAGCGGTAATGGGACAAAACTTAGTATTAAATATGAACGACCACGGCTTTAAAGTCGCGGTGCATAACCGCACCCAAAAAACCACCGATGAGTTTTTGGCAGGGCCTGCTAAAGGCTCGCAGGTGATCGGCTGCGCGACGTTGGCAGACTTAGTGGATAACTTGGAATCGCCGCGTAAAATCATGTTGATGGTGAAAGCGGGGGAAGTAGTCGATGCGTATATTGAGCAATTAGTGCCATTACTAAGCGCGGGCGATATTATTATTGACGGCGGCAATTCGTTATTTACCGACACTAATCGTCGCACCGAGGCGTTGCAAGCCAAAAATATCTTGTTTGTCGGCACGGGCGTTTCTGGTGGTGAAGCAGGTGCGCGTCATGGACCTTCGATCATGCCCGGCGGCAATGTTAAAGCATGGGCAGCGGTTAAACCCATCTTCCAAGCCATCAGCGCGAAAGTGGACGGCGAGCCTTGCTGCAACTGGGTGGGCGATGCTGGCGCGGGGCATTATGTGAAGATGGTGCATAACGGCATTGAGTACGGTGACATGCAGCTTATTGGTGAAGCCTATCAACTGTTATCACAAGGACTTGGGCTTTCTGCGGATGAGTTGCACACCCTATTCGCACGCTGGAATGAAGAAAAATTAAGCTCGTATTTAATGGAAATCAGTGCGGATATTTTCAATTACAAAGATACCGACGGCCTGCCGTTAGTCGATAAAATTCTGGATAAAGCGGGACAAAAAGGCACAGGTAAATGGACGGCGACTAATGCGCTGGACTTAGGGATTCCCCTGACGCTGATTGGTGAATCGGTGTTTGCGCGTTGTTTGTCGGCGCAAAAACTGGAGCGGGTAAAAGCCTCGCAAGTTTTGCCAAAACCAACTGGCAAGTTTAGCGGTGATCCACAAGCCTTGATTGAAGCGATTGGCGATGCCTTGTATGCGTCCAAAATTATTTCTTATGCCCAAGGCTTCCGGCTGATGCGTGAGGCGGCGGCAGAATTCGGTTGGTCATTAGCGTATGGCGATATTGCTTTGATGTGGCGTGGTGGCTGTATTATCCGTAGCCGTTTTTTGAATGATATTAAGCAAGCTTACGTTAAGCATCCAGATCTGGATAATTTATTGCTGGATCAATTTTTTATTGATGCGATGGCTGGGGCCGATGCTGGTTGGCGCAAAGCGATTATTACCGCGATTGAGTTAGGGATTCCGACACCGGCATTTTCATCGGCGCTGGCTTATTACGATGGCTATCGTTGTGCGCGCTTGCCCGCCAACTTACTGCAAGCACAACGCGATTATTTTGGTGCGCATACCTACGAGCGTGTCGATAAGCCTGCCGGACAGTTCTTTCATACCGACTGGACGGGCGAAGGCGGCAATGTGGCTTCGACACAGTATGTGGTTTAACAAATGGTAAGGGGTGGCAATGATTAATTACGAACGTGATTTTTATGGTTGGACACAAGAGCAAGCAGGATTGTTGCGGAATGGGCGATTGCATGACCTTGATGTTGAAAACTTGCTGGAGGAGATAGAAGCAATGGGTAGAAGCGAGAAAAGGGAATTACAAAGCCGCTTAACGGTTCTGCTTATTCATTTGCTCAAATGGCATTACCAGCCTAATCGGCGCGGTCGATCTTGGCAATTGACCCTTAAATCTCAGCGTATGGGTGTTGTGCAAGTCATTAACGATAACCCAGGGCTTAAATCGAAGCTTAATCAATGTTTTGTTGATGCTTATAATTTTGCCGTTATTGGCGCATCCAATGAAACGGGTATTGATGAGGCGGCGTTTTGTGCTGAATGTCCGTGGACTATTCAGCAAGTGATTGACCAAACCTTTTTTCCAGATTAATTTGTAGGATGGATAGGGCCGATAAGTTTCGCTATAGTTCTACCCGTCCTACGCACCATTCCAACCTTACTTTGAGGAAAACCATGCAAGCTGACTCCTGTACCTACGTTATTTTTGGTGCCACTGGCAACCTATCACGCATTAAATTAATGCCTGCCCTTTATCATCTGGATGTGGACAATCGTTTACCCAAAGGCACACGTATTCTGGCGATTGGCCGCCGTGACTGGGATCAGGCCAGATGGCTTACCGAAGTGCGGGAGATGATCCAGGAAAAAATCGGCGTTAAATTCGACGAAAAAGTCTTTAAGCGATTTAGCGAGCGCCTGCATTATCACCGTGGCGACATCCTCAGCCAGCAATGCTACAGCGAATTGGCCAGTACGCTTAACGCAGAAATTTATCCTAAAAACATGGCGTTTTATCTCTCCATTAGCCCGTCTGAATTTGGCGAAGTCATGGGGTTTTTAAGTGAACAGGATTTGTTTAAAGAAGAATTCGGCTGGCGGCGGGTGATTATCGAAAAACCCTTTGGCTTCGACCTTGAAAGCGCGCAGGCGTTGCAAAAACGCATTAGCCATTATGTGAGCGAAGAGCAGGTATACCGGATAGATCATTATTTGGGCAAAGACACGGTGCAAAATATCTTGGTGTTCCGCTTTGCCAATATCATGCTGGAACCGCTGTGGAATCGCAACTACATCGACCATATCCAGATTACCCATTCAGAAGAATTGGGCATCAGCACGCGCGGCGGTTACTATAATAGCGCGGGGGCGTTGCGGGACATGCTGCAAAGCCATTTATTGCAACTCATGACTTTAGTGGCGATGGAGCCGCCGGTTTCGATGGAAGCCGAAGCCTTGCGCGATGAAAAAGTCAAAGTGTTAAAATCCATTCGCCCGATTCCAAAAGAAGCGGTGCATGCACAAGCGTTTCGCGGTCAATACGCGCAAGGCACGATCAAAGGGGAGAAGGTCAGCAGTTATTTGCAGGAACAAGATATTCCCAGCGATAGCACCACCGAAACTTATGCCGCGTTAAAGCTCTATGTGGATAACTGGCGCTGGCGTGGTGTGCCGTTTTACTTACGCACGGGTAAACGCATGGCCAAGGCGCAATCGGCTATTTCCATTTGTTTTCGGCATCCACCGCAGCAATTGTTTAAGGGTACGCAAGTCGATTGTTTTAATCCTAACTGGGTGCTGTTAGGCATACAGCCAGAAGAATGTATCCGTATCGAAATGACTTCCAAAGAACCGGGATTGGAAATGCGCACCCGCACCAGCAGCTTGGATACCAGCTTTAGGAAAGATCATGAAAAACACATTGAAGCGTATGAAAACTTATTGTTGGATGTCCTGCAAGGCGACCGTTCCTTGTTTTTACGTTTTGACGAAGTAGAATATGCGTGGCGTATCGTTGACCCCATCTTAAAAACTTGGGCGACCGAACGCGATTATATTGCCACCTATCCGGCTGGTTCGTGGGGGCCGATTGAAAGTCGGCGTTTATTTGACAAAGATAGCCAAGATTGGCGCAGTACACTGACACCTGAATGCAAATAATTAATCATTGGCATATTTTTGCAACGCCTGCGCTAGTTGCGCAGGCGGTTTGCGACGATATTATGCGTCATGCCCAGCAAGCCATTTATGAGCGAGGCTGCTTTAAATTGGTTTTAGCAGGCGGCTCAACACCTGAGCAGGTCTATCCCTTGCTCGTGCAACGGGACACGGATTGGTCAAAATGGTTTATTTATTATGGCGATGAGAGGTGTTTGCCGGCAGATCATCCTGATCGCAACAGCGTGATGGCGCAGCAGGCGTTTTTGAATCACGTCGATATTGCCAAAGACCAAATTATGACCATTCCGGCTGAGTTGGGCAATGTTGAGGCGGCGCGGCAATATCAGCGAATGATCGCCGAAGCCATGCCTTTTGATCTGGTGTTGTTAGGCATGGGCGAAGACGGGCATACGGCCAGTTTGTTTCCTGATCAACAATACCCGCCAGATGAGATAGCGCATGCGGTTTTTAACGCGCCTAAGTTACCGCCTGAACGTGTTTCCTTAAGCGCAAAGGCATTGAGTGATACACGACGATTATTATTTCTCATCACTGGTGAGCGTAAAAAAGCGGCGGTGCAGCAGTGGCAAACAGGCTTTCAACTGCCGGTTTGTAAGATTAATCCAACGTCAGGGGTTGGGGTTGATGTTTATATTGATGATGCAGCGTTAGGTTAAGTGCCTTTTTGCCCACGACACGTAAATTAATTGGTAATTAAACGCTGAAAACCCTATAAAGCTGAGTCAAAAAACCTATTTTTAGGTCTCTTTTTTTGCGCCCTGTCGTTTTGGCGCGTATCATAAAATGTCCTGTTTCATCATCGCTAACATTTTTTAGTGGTCATGAAACCCTAATCGATGAGCGTTTTATGCAGAAATTATATTATGTATTTTTATTACCAATCAGCTTTGTAAGCTATGCCGATAGCACAGTTTATTATGATATTAATGGCGGTCTATTAACGCTCCCTTATGTCAACACTCGACAAGGTGCTTACAGTGCTGAATTACAACTTGACCAAAACCCAATCAACACGCCGCTTGAATATTTTAAAATCACTAAAGCAACGCCAATAAACAGCTTTCTTGGCAATGATCAATCGCCCTATTTTAACGTTGATACAGGATCACTAACCTTACCCTACATTAATACCAAACAAGGCACTTACTCGGCGATTATGCAAATAGAGTCATCGCCTGCCAAAAGAAGGGTTGGCGCAACGCATTTACGCGTAACTCATATTACTCCAGTTATAGCGGCCACTGAAACGAAAGCCAATAACGCGCCAGGATGTACTATTTTCCCTGCAGATAATGTCTGGAATACTCCCGTTAATACCTTACGCGTACACAGTCGCTCAAATGCGTGGATTAATGCGATTGGTTCAACAAAAAATATATGGATGGATTTTGGCTCGGGTCAGTGGGCCGGTGGCACGATTGGGTTGCCTTATAATGAAGTAACAGGGTCGAGCGTTGTTAAATCAAGTATTAATTTTACCTATCATGATGAGTCTGATATGGGGCCTTACCCAATTCCGACAAATTATAAGATTGAGTTTGGCAGTGACCACCATCTACTGATGATTGATAAGGAAGCCTGTCAATTATCTGAACTCTATAACGCTCAATTTAACAACGTTTGGACTGCTGATGCAGGCGCAATTTGGCAGTTAAATAGTAACGCATTACGCCCTGCCAATTGGACGTCTGCGGATGCAGCAGGACTGCCCATATTTCCAGGGTTAGTTCGTTATGATGAAGTGGCGGCAGGGTTTATTGGCCACGCCATTCGGTTCACCGTCCCGTCGAGCAGCAGCTCCATTTGGCCTGCACGCCACCGCACCGCAGGTACGCCAGGCCTACTGACCGATACCCCGCCTTTAGGTGCGCGTTTTCGCTTAAAAGCAAATTACAATATCAGTAGTTTTGCTCCCGAATTACAAGTGATCCTAAAAGCCATGCAAACTTACGGTATTATTAGCGGAGACAATGGTTCCCCTTGGTATATCACTGGCACACCGGATGAACGCTGGAACAATATGTTACTGCATAACCTAAGTATATTGAAGGGCGGTGATTTTGAAGCTGTTGAAACGTCGTGCCTGATGGTTGATCCAAATTCTGGGCAAGCCGATCTGTCCAAATGTTCATAACGATGCCTTGTAGGTAAATCTTTTACACATTCAAAGGCTGGGGTTAGACCCTGTTAATAGCCCCAGCCTATTATGTATTGAGTTTACAAACAGCAGATGTCCAGGCGATTAATGCAGTAGATGAGCTGTAGAAGCGTTATTTAAGCTTTAACGCCTTCAGTTTTGAATCAGCAGTATTGAATTGACGCTTAGCTGCTTCGTAAGAAGACTCGGCGGTGGTTGCGGGCTTTGTGACTTTAACGGTGTTTGGCGCGCCAATAGCTGCAACAGGTTTTTGTAGTGGTGTTTTGCCCTCGTTGCCGACATCATTTAGGAGTTCGTTTTCAAGATCATCCAACGCTTTATCTTGTTTAACTTGTCCATCGGCAGCTTGATAATTACGCCATTGTAAATAGGATTCACGCATAAAAACATAAGGGTCTAACGCTGCTTCATTAATGAACTGTAACGACCCTTCTGCATTGGCGCGGCTGTTTAGCGCGTTGACGCTTGCTAAAGGCAACGCAAATCCGCCCAAATAGCTGGCTGGATTACTGGCCGTGTCCACCACATACCCAGGAAGCTCACGGAACGTTGAAGGGCCTAGAAAAGGTAAAACCAAGTAGGAACCTTGCGGCAATCCCCAGACTGCCAGAGTTTGTCCAAAGTCTTCGTTATGTTTGTCTAGTCCCGCCTTGCTTGCCACATCAAAAAGCCCCCCCAATCCAACGGTGGAATTAAGCGTCAAGCGCCCGGCGTCTTGTGCGCTTTGTTTGAATTTTGCTTGCAAAATATCATTTAGTATAACGGTAACATCTTGTAAATTATTGAAAAAATTATTCACACCCTTTTGAAAAAATTCAGGGGTTATCTTTCTATAGCCATCTGCGATCGGTTTGGCTATATAGCTATCAACTTTGCTGTTAAATTTATGAACAGGACGATTAAATGATTCATAAGGGTCAATTGCGCTGGCTTTATAGTTAGCCGTCGTAGCACAACCGGCATTCAATAGCAGCAAGCAGAGGAACAGGGGAATAAAGTTGGGGCTTAAGTGTTGTTTTGCAGACTTCATTTTATTACGGGTGTTTATAGTTTTGAATAATTGGTTATTTTTGCATTGATCTGCGTGATCAACGCATCAAAACCCTGCCGTTGCAGGATGCTGGTATATTCCGATCTTTTTAACGCCAAATCACTTACGCCGTCGGCAATGACGTTAATTATAGACCAGCCATTAGGTTTTTCCTTAAGCATATAATCAAAACGAACAGGCTTGCCGTCAGGGATAACTAGCGTAGCATGCACAACCATTCCACCGCGAGAGGTTTGTTCTTCGCTTTCAAAACGAAACACTTCACCGGCAAATTCTTTAAAGTTATGGGCGTAGGACGCTACACTTAAGCGGATAAAAACATCGACTAATTCCGCTTGCTGTTTTTCGGACAAGCTTTCCCATTCTTTACCAACGATTATCCTGGCGATTTTGTTTAAATCATAGCTACGGGTGACCGCAGGATATAATTTATCATAACGACCCTGATACCCCAAACTTTGGCCTTGCTTCATAACCTCCAACAAGACTGTTTGGAATTCTTCAACAACTTGTTTAGGGGTTTGTGTTGCAGTGGCTGCTGTTTCCGCAGCATAAATATTGACGCTGGCAACACAAAAAAAGACTACGGCTAAAAGGCCAATCAGGCCTTTTTTATTAAGCTTCCAAAACATGAAAGATCCTCTTGTAATAAACTCATCGACTTTACGGCATGGTACGACTTACTTTTTGGGCTTGTTATGAATGACTGCTAAGCAAATGATAACAATAAAACATCGCGGATAGCTGTATAGCTTAAACCACCGCGATGGTGAGTGTCAGTTGCACACATCAGTAAGTAGCGATTGTAAATGCGTTTTGATTTATGGAATCATAGCCATTACTAAGCTATGTTTACACCTCAGTGTGTATTGGAATGCCTCTAAAGTTACTAACAGGTTCTAGCTGATAAGTTGGGATCGGCTCAGGAACCATCTCTCCGGTGGTTTTAGGGCCTTTTAATGACACCAACAAACCTTTTAACGGATTTTGGAGCATGTCGGTTACCGCGGTTGCTTCATAGCCGCAATGCGCCATGCAACTTGCACATTTTGGGTTATTGGCACTGCCGTATTTCTCCCAAGGGGTGTCTTGCATTAACGCATTAAAGCTAGGAGCGAAACCTTCATCAGAAAGCAAATAACAAGGTTTTTGCCAACCGAATACATTACGGGTTGGATTGCCCCAGGGCGTGCATTCATAAGATTGATTACCAGCCAAAAAATCCAAATAGAGCGCGGAATGGTTGAGGCGCCAGTTACGGGTTTTACCTAAGGTAAAAATGCCTCTGAATAAATCTTTAACATCTTTGCCTTTAATGAACACATCTTGTTGTGGTGCGTGTTCGTAACTAAAGCCTGGGGCGATAGTGACACCTTCAATGCCTAAAGTCATGGCGTAATCTAAAAACGCCGCAACCTCCTCAGCATTTTCTCCCTGGAACAGCGTGCAATTGATATTCACGCGAAAACCTTTACCAATCGCTAATTTAATGGCTTCGACTGCGCGGTCAAACACACCTTCTTGACAAACCGACGCATCATGGCGCTCTTGCATGCCATCCAAATGAATGGAAAAAGTTAAATAAGGGGATGGCGTGTAATCGTCAATTTTCTTTTTCAGCAATAACGCATTGGTGCATAGGTAAACAAATTTCTTTCTAGCAACGATGCCCGCGACAATTTCCGGCATCTCTTTATGTATAAGCGGTTCGCCACCAGGGATGGAGACCATTGGTGCGCCGCACTCATCGACGGCATCCAGGCATTCTTTTACCGATAAGCGTTTATCCAGAATATCATCGGGATAATCAATTTTTCCGCAACCGGCACAAGCCAAATTACAACGAAACAAGGGTTCAAGCATCAGAACCAGAGGATATTTTTTGACGCCTTTCAGTTTCTGTTTAATTAAGTAACTGCCGACGGCTAATTGTTGACGTAATGGGACACCCACGATAAATCTCCAAAATAAATTTAAAAAATTGACAACGATTGTTTTAGTGAAGCAATTTAAAAATCAAGATACTGTGCTGTTGTAAAATAACAACATAAATTTGATAATTAAAAGCTGTCCGTTACTGCGATATTAAAGCGACAAATAAACGCAAAAAATAATCAACAGCTTTGCAAAACAGTCGGTTCTGTCACGCGACTAGGATACTATTTTTTTGAGATATACTCCAGCACTTAACGCAAATCAGTATTAAAAATATCTTTAACGCAACAAATAGACGCTTTATTTGTCCTGGCACAACAACAAATCTAACAAAATGATGCCCATACACATGGCTTTACGCTAACTTATGTCGGTTGGCACTGGTTAATATTATGTTTTAATTAAACTAACCTTGAATTTTTAACAAAAATAATTATTTGCCAATAAAGCAACATTGTTTTGCAAATGACCAACAAAGAGGCTATTATTACCCCATATAATCAGCAATAGTGCGTAACACGCCAATACACAAACATGAATGGACCCCAACCTTCTTTAGATAATTTAAGCTCACTGGACGAACTCAGTGACAACGCTTTTCAGGCGTTATTGCTGGAAGGGGTTTCGCGTACCTTTGCATTAACCATTCCGCAACTACCCGCGGCTTTGTTTCCTGCGGTTGCTAATGCTTATTTATTGTGCCGTTGCGTGGACACCATTGAAGATGAAGTGTCTTTGACCGTTGAGCAGAAACGTTATTTCTGCACGGCGTTTATTGACCTGGTTAAAACAGGCCAGAAAACTATTGAATTTGCACAAGAACTGGCTCCTTTACTGTCAACACAAACCCTTGCTGCCGAACATAGCTTGATCAAAACGATACCCAGAGTGATTGAGATAACGCACACACTTGATCCCAATCAACAGTCGGCGTTATCTGAATGCGTAGCAACGATGGCCAACGGGATGCCGATTTTTCAGGCGCAAGATTTACGCGGCGGTTTGGCAACCCTTGGCGACATGGATAAATATTGCTATTACGTTGCAGGATGCGTGGGTGAGATGCTGGCGAAATTGTTTTGCCATTATTCCCCCGCCATTAATGAACACCGGGAGCAACTTTTGCAGTTATCGGTATCGTTTGGGCAAGGATTGCAAATGACCAATATCTTAAAAGACATTTGGGATGATGCCGAACGAGGCGTGTGTTGGTTGCCGCAAGATATTTTTAGCGAAACGGGCTTTGATTTAAAAACCCTCAACCCTGCAACCGATGATGAACATTTTCGAGTCGGCTTAGCGCACGTAATCAGCATCGCACACCAACATTTGCAGGATGCAATGACATATACCCTGCGGTTGCCGAATCATGAAACCGGTTTGCGCAAGTTTTGCCTGTGGGCTATTGGCATGGCGGTGTTGACCCTGAAAAAAATTAAGCAACATTTGAATTTTAACAACTCTACTCAAGTAAAAATCACCCTCAACAGTGTAAAAGTCACTATTGCGACCACCAATATGGCGGTACGGAATAATTTTTTATTACAGCTATTATTTAATTTTGCCGGCCGTGGCCTTAACACGCCAGACTGGCAGTATTCACCAACCTCTGTCGCAGCAAAATCTGGACAATAGGACGCACTATGTTTACTGATGCCAATAACCAAAATCACGATCAAACACCGCAATCTTCTGCTACGCCAATCAGTTCTCGGCTAAGCAACTTGGATTTAGCGATTCATAATGCACAAGATGCCTTGCTGAAGCTACAGCATGAAAATGGCTATTGGGTTTTTGAACTAGAGGCCGATTGCACCATCCCTGCCGAATACATCATGATGATGCATTATATTGGGGAAATTGATCCTGGCTTGCAAGCGAAAATAGCCAATTATTTACGCGCCCGCCAATCTGCTGATGGCAGCTACCCTTTGTTTACCGGTGGTTCTGGAGATATTAGTGGTAGCGTTAAAGTCTATTACGCTTTAAAAATGGCCGGAGACGCTGTTGATGCGCCGCACATGCAGCGCTTAAAAAATTACATACTCAGTCAGGGTGGGGCCGCGAAAGCCAATGTTTTTACCCGCATTGCCTTGGCGATGTTTCAGCAATTGCCCTGGAGAGGAGTGCCTTATATCCCTGCTGAAATTATGCTGCTGCCTAAATGGTTTCCTTTCCATTTGGATAAAGTTTCTTATTGGTCCAGAACGGTGATGGTGCCGTTATTTATTCTGTGCACCCTTAAAGCCACCGCTAAAAACCCGCATAAAATAGACATTTTAGAGTTATTTGTGACGCATCCAGACTTGGAGCAACATTATTTCCCAAAACGTACGCTGTTAAATAAATTCTTTTTGGGACTGGATAATTTAGGACGTGCAACCAATGCTATTGTTCCAAAGCGCATGCGCAGTCTCGCCATTAACAAGGCAAAAGACTGGTTTGTTGCACGGCTCAATGGTGAAGACGGCTTAGGCGGTATTTTTCCGGCAATGGTAAATGCTTATGAAGCCTTATTATTGTTAGGCTATCCTCATGATCACCCACAAGTCGTTACAGCACGTAAAGCCATTGACAAATTATTGGTCATTAATGAGCACGACGCCTACTGCCAACCTTGTCTCTCACCAGTGTGGGATACTGCCCTTGCGGCATTGGCTATCCAAGAAGTCGATAAACACTCGAATGCACCCGCATTGACGCGCGCTTATGATTGGTTAAAGAGTAAACAATTGCGCGACCAACCTGGCGATTGGCAAGTGGCCCGCCCTAATTTAGCCGGCGGCGGCTGGGCGTTTCAATTTGAAAACCCCTACTATCCCGATGTTGATGATACCGCGGTAGTAGCCTTTGCGATGGCCGATTCCCAGTTGCCTGATCTGGATGAATCCATTCATCTTGCGACGCGCTGGATTGTCGGTATGCAATCAACGAATGGCGGTTTTGGGGCGTTCGATGTCGATAACACCAATTATTATCTCAATGAAATCCCGTTTGCTGATCATGGTGCGTTATTAGACCCCCCTACGGTTGATGTCAGCGCTCGCTGTGCGATGTTGATGGCGAAAGTAACTAAAGACCATGCAGAATACTTGCCCGCTTTAGAACGGACGATTGACTATATCCGCAATGATCAAGAAGCAGACGGCTCCTGGTTTGGACGCTGGGGAACCAATTACATTTATGGCACTTGGTCAACCTTAATTGGAATAGAACAAACCAATTTACCCAAAAGTGACCCTATGTATACCAAAGCGGTGCATTGGTTAAAAAGCATACAACGGGAAGATGGTGGCTGGGGTGAAGATAATTTCAGTTATCACGACACCGCTTGCGCCGGACATTACCGTTTCAGCACTGCCTTTCAAACAGCCTGGGCGCTCTTAGGGCTAATGGCGGCAGGCGAAGCCAGTAGCAAAGAAGTAAAAGCCGGAATCGATTTTCTCTTACGTGGTCAGCAAAATGATGGTGTGTGGAATGATAAATGCTTTACTGCCCCCGGCTTTCCGAAGGTGTTTTATTTGAAATATCATGGTTATGACAAGTTTTTTCCACTGTGGGCATTAGCGCGCTATCGTAATGAACTTAAAAAACAGTGATTACCGGCATTGTTGTTGCGCTACCGGAAGAACTGAGCACCCTGACTGCCCGAAAAATCGCTAAGGGTCAGTGTGATTTTATTAATGATACTGTCTTAGTGGCGCTGGCTGGCACAGGCTCCCGCAACGCACAATTGGCGGCAGAATTATTGGTTGCTCAAGGCGCAAGCCAGCTTATCAGTTGGGGGTGTGCGGCGGCATTAAATGACCAGTTAAAGCCGGGGGATTTAACACTGGCAAAGTCATTAGTTGACACAGATGACCGCCAAGGGGCGGAGTTTGAAATATCAAGCAGGTGGCAATCGCATTGCCAAAGCCTACTGGCAGCAGTTTTAGTAGTGCATAACGGTGCATTGGCGACCAGCAAAGCGCTTGTTGGATCGAGCGCTAACAAAAAGCAGCTTTTTGTAGAAACCGGTGCTTGTGCCGTGGATATGGAAAGCGTGGCGGTTGCCAAAACTGCCAAACAACATGCTATGCCTTTTATAGCGATTCGTGCGATTGCCGATCCCGCAAATATGGATTTACCTCTTGCCATTAGCGCTGCATTAAACACTGAGGGTGACGTGGTGTTAAGTAAGTTATTAGGGTATTTGGTGCGACATCCAGGCGAACTGCCAGGATTAATTAAAGTGGGATTGCAATTTAAAGCTGCCCAAAGAACCTTGAAAAATGTTGCTAAGTTGTTGAATGAAATTAGCTGTTTTAATCAGGCCAAGATTGTTTAATCCAAATTTATAATTCCCGCCTTGACGGGTGGGAATTCATCTAGCAACGCCCCAGCGTTGCGTGACAAAGCGTCACAAGCTGCAATTTCAAGCTAGGGCGTGAGAACGATGCAAGGCTGAAGCCATGCACTTTTTGAGGTAATCATGACGTTTAGTATCGCAGACCTTTTTGCACAACACAGCACAGATAAGTTCGATTTGCACGAACAGCATTTGAATAACCAAATGGTCAGAGTGTTAAAGACCATTGGCTATGATCGGCACTATAAACGTGCCCTAGGACAATATCTGTACGATCAGGAGGGTGTTGAGTATCTGGATTTGCTCAGTGGTTTCGGGGTATTTGCGGTGGGACGAAATCACCCCACGGTTATTAATGCCTTAAAAGAAACCTTAACGCTGGAGTTACCGAATTTAGTACAACTGGATGTTTCGGTGTTGAGTGGTTTATTGGCGCAGGAAATTCTTAAAACCACGCCCGAGCATCTGAATAAGATGTTTTTTTGCAATTCAGGGACGGAAGCGGTTGAAGCGGCTATCAAGTTTGCACGTTACACGACCAAACGCGAAAAAATTGTGTTTTGTGAACATGGTTATCATGGCCTCACCCTGGGTTCTTTATCCATAACCGGCGAGGAAATTTTCCGGGAAGGTTTTGGCCCCTTATTACCCGGTTGTATATCTGTGCCCTTTAATGATCTTGCCGCCTTGGAAAAAGCGTTAAGTAATAAAGATGTAGCCGCGTTTATTGTCGAACCCATTCAAGGCAAAGGCGTTAACTTACCCGATGACAACTATTTACCGGAAGTTGAACGGCTTTGTAAACAATATGGGGCTTTGTTTGTTGCCGATGAAGTGCAGACCGGTATCGGACGCACCGGCAAATTCTGGGCAATTGAGCATTGGAATGTCAAGCCAGATATGATTTGCATGGCAAAAGCGTTATCCGGTGGTTTTGTGCCGGTTGGCGGGGTAGCCATGACCCAAAAAATTATGGATACCGTGTATAACCGTATGGATAGGGCGGTGGTGCATGGCTCCACGTTTTCTAAAAATAACATGGCAATGGCGGCAGGGCTTGCCACGTTGCATGTTATTCAGACGGAAAAATTGGTGGAAAACAGTGCTAAAGTCGGGACTGATATCATCAACAGCTTAAATCAAATGACCGGGAAATATGAGTTTCTTAAGGAAGTCAGGGGAAAAGGCATGATGATTGCCATTGAATTCAAATCCCCTAAAAGCTTAACTTTAAAAGCGGCGTGGGCAATGCTGGAGGCTGCGAATAAAGGCTTATTTTGCCAGATGATCACCATACCGCTATTCAAAGAATACCATATTCTGACGCAAGTGGCGGGACATGGGATGAATGTTGTCAAACTGTTGCCGCCGCTGAATTTAACGCAAAAAGATCACGATTATATCGTCAGCTCTTTTGATAAGGTGATTGCTGACACCCATCAGATACCTGGATCTATCTGGGATTTGGGTAAAAATTTGGCGAGTCATGCGCTAAAAAATAAAAAAGGCTAAGGCAGTAAATCTGAAATAATGAAAAAATTATCGATATTCATTTTATTATTTCTTATGCTGTGGCAAACCCATGTGATTTTTGCGCACGCTGTGGTAACAGACTATTCGCTAAAAATGCGCCCAATTCAGGTCAATCAAGCGGATACCGTAGAGCTTAAATTTAACTCTAAAATTGAATTGGGATTATCGCAAATTTTTCTGGTTAGTCAGGGCGATAAACATAAATTGTTAGCGATTACAGCGGGGAAAGAACAAGGACAAATCCTGGTCGCAGTGCCTGCATTGGCTATCGGGGATTATGCGCTGAGACTCAAGGTTTTTGCAGCTGATGGTCATTTAACAGAAGATATTATCCATTTTACTGTTGCTGCTATCGGCTTAAAGGCGCAAGCAAAACCCTCGTCTGTCCAAGACAGGATTTAACGATGGCCGGTATCGCAGATTTTTTGGATTCTCTCATTGGTGGGTTTGATCTAATGTGTTTTTCATTAGTCATCGGCGGTTTGATTTGGGGGCTGTTTTTACTGCGTCCTTGGGAAGATGTTTCTGCGCTTGCCAGCACGTCCTCGGGCACTTCAACGCAGGACAATTTATCTGGGCAATCCAAGCTGATTTTGCCGCAAAGTACCATTAGCTTACTTTATAAAGGCGCATTTTGGCTGACTGGCGCGCAACTGTTTAAAATCGTACTTAAAATCTGGTTAATGGTTGCCATTTTGGAGCGCTGGCCTTTTCCTGAGTTTGCCGAAACTACACAATTTATAGGTGGCATGGTTAGGGCTTGTTTAACCAGCTTACTAGCAGGGTACTGCTATTACAATTTAAGTAAACACCCGGCCTCCAAACCACATTGGATAACGGCGGGAATTTTAGCCTTACCGATACTTATTGCAGGTGCCTGGTTAGTACATGCCGCAGGACGCTTTGATAACCGCTATCAACTTATGTTCCTCACCGTTCTGCACCAGATGGCTGCTGCGGTTTGGATCGGGGGCGTGTTTCAATTACTTAACTTGTGGTTTTTACATAAAAAACAAAAGATTCCCGCTGGCCTTTGGCCGTACTTTTTACGCGGATTTTCCGTATTAGGCATGAGTGCAGTTGCCATAATTATGCTTTCAGGCGTACTCATGGGTTTGGACTATATTGATACCTGGAACG
Source organism: Methylococcaceae bacterium (assembly GCA_013141155.1). Classification (GTDB taxonomy): domain Bacteria; phylum Pseudomonadota; class Gammaproteobacteria; order Methylococcales; family Methylomonadaceae; genus SXIZ01. The sequence continues at coordinate 15,672 of JABFRM010000097.1, forward strand.
GTTTCATAGGGACAGGTTACGGTAATTTGTTAATGGTCAAAATTATTTTACTGGGGCTGGCGTTAGGCTTCGCCTGGTTAAACCGAAGTGCAGTGCGGCAATATGGTGTTACTGGAGATAACCATGCTTTAGTTAAGCGCGTACCTTTTTATGTTGAAGCTGAAACAGCGTTATTGGTGGCTTTGTTATTTACCGCCGCGAGCTTGGCGTCACAGCCACCCGCGAATGACATTCCCAACTTAACCGCCAGTTGGCAGGAAGTGGCTAATGCGTTTGCGCCGCGTGTGCCAAGAACCAGCTCACCGACACACCAGGCACTGTTAGCCGGTGAAGCAGGTCGAGTGGCGATTGTCGGACAAATTCCATCACCTGCCGCTACCGAATGGTCAGATTATAACCATAATATTGCCGGCATTTTTTTAACGGTTATGAGTTTTTTTGCCATGTTGTCTTATCTGAAAACGCTACCGGCACCGTTTTCAGTCTTAGCCAGATATGACCGTGTAACCCAATACTGGCCGTTGGGTTTCGTAGGCTTAGGCATTTTTTTATTTTTCCGTAGTGATGCAGAAAGCTGGCCTTTGGGCCCCATTGGTTTTTGGGAAAGCACCTTTAACAATGGTGAAGTGTTACAGCATAGAATTGCAACTTTGCTGGTATTTGTGTTGGGCGTTATGGAAATGCGCGCCAGAGTGCGGTGCGATCAAGCCGGTCGTTTACCGTATGTGTTTCCGGTATTGGCGGGCTTTGGCGGGTTAATGTTGCTAACCCACTCACACATTGGCTTTCAACCTAAAAGTGCTTTCCTTATCCAGGTGGGGCACACCTTTATGGGTGTTTTAGCACTCATGTTGGCGTGTGGTCGCTGGCTGGAATTAAATTTAGACAGACCTGGTAAAGACATTGCCGGTTTTGTTTCGGTCGCAGCCCTCTTTCAAATTGGCCTGGTCTTAATGTTCTATCGCGAACCCTTATATTAATTATGAAAACATCAACGCTTTATCCTTTACTCGATCAAATCAACTTACCAGCGGATGTTCGCAAGCTCTCTAAAGATCAACTCAAACCTTTAGCGAAAGAGTTGCGAGAATTTTTGACCCAAACCGTCAGTGTTTCTGGCGGCCATTTTGCAGCGGGATTAGGCACAGTTGAATTAACTGTGGCGTTGCATTATGTCTTTGATACTCCCTCCGATCAGTTGGTCTGGGATGTCGGTCATCAAGCCTATCCACATAAAATATTGACCGGGCGCAAAGAACGCATGACCACCATCCGCACCCGTGATGGGGTTTCAGCTTTCCCCAGTCGTTTTGAAAGTGAATACGATGCCTTTGGGGTTGGGCATTCCAGCACCTCGATCAGTGCTGCGTTGGGGATGGCGATAGCCTCAAACCTAAAGGGTGAAGATCAGCAAATGGTCGCCATCATCGGCGATGGCAGCATCACGGGTGGAATGGCTTTTGAAGCCATGAATCATGCGGGGGCGATTGATGCCAATCTATTGGTGATCCTCAACGACAACGACATGTCAATCTCGCCGCCAGTAGGCGCGATGAGCAATTATTTAACTAAAATTTTATCCAGCAAACTGTATTCATCGGTACGTGAAGAAAGTAAAAAAGTGTTAAGCAAAATGCCCAGCGTTTGGGAGTTGGCGCGTCGCACCGAAGAACACATGAAAGGCATGATCGTGCCAGGTACGTTATTTGAAGAACTGGGGTTTAATTATATTGGCCCAATAGACGGACACGATTTAGACATGCTCGTGCCGACACTGGAGAATTTGAAACACATTTCCGGACCGCGCTTTTTGCACATCGTAACCAAAAAAGGCAAAGGTTACCCGCCTGCTGAAAAAGACCCACTCGCCTATCATGGCGTAAGTGCTTTTGACCCCAGCAAGGATGCGTTGCCTAAATCTGCGCCATCGCCCCACCCAACCTACACGGAAGTATTTGGTAACTGGTTATGTGATATGGCGGCTAAAGATGAACGTTTACTCGGGATTACCCCAGCTATGCGGGAAGGTTCAGGACTGGTTAAATTTTCAGAGCAATTCCCCAGCCGTTATTTTGATGTCGCAATTGCGGAACAACATGCCGTTACCCTGGCGGCAGGCCAAGCCTGTCAAGGGGCTAAACCGGTGGTTGCGATATACTCCACTTTTCTGCAACGCGCGTATGATCAATTAATTCACGATGTTGCGCTACAAAATCTGGATGTTTTATTTGCACTTGACCGCGCCGGTTTGGTTGGTCCAGATGGACCAACGCATGCCGGTAGTTTTGACTATAGCTATATGAGTTGTCTGCCCAATATGTTGGTCATGGCACCCGCCGATGAAAATGAATGTAGGCAAATGCTCTATACCGGATTCCTGCATGAAGGCCCCGCTTCCGTGCGCTATCCCAGAGGTAAAGGCCCTGGCGTAGCCGTACAAAAGACCATGACCGCCTTACCAATAGGCAAAGCTGAAATTCGCCATAAAGGCAGTCGCATTGCAATTTTAGCTTGGGGGAGCATGGTGACACCTGCACTTGAAGCTGGTAAATCCTTGAATGCCACAGTCGTGAATATGCGTTTTGTTAAACCGATAGATAAAGTGTTAATACTGGAACTCGCCAAAAGCCATGAAATCTTCGTTACTGTCGAAGAAAATGCAATTCCTGGCGGGGCGGGCAGTGCGGTGAACAATTTCCTTCAAGTGCAAAGAATTCTCATGCCGGTACTGAATATCGGCTTGCCGGATAGCTTTGTGGAACAAGGCACGCGTGAAGAATTGCTGGCTTTCTGTGGACTGGATGCCGTCAGTATATTGAAACGTATTGAAACGTTTTGCGCCTAAAAAAGGCCCCCCCCCCTTTAAACATTCAGCCCCCTTTAGAAAAAGAGGGGGGGGACTGCTTGGTTATCTATAGACACTCCGGTGTATCATGCACTTCATCAAGTATATTCAAAAAAACCATGAACAGACTCGCCGCTAAAATACGGGATATTCCAGAC
>JABFRM010000314.1 GCA_013141155.1 Methylococcaceae bacterium
GTGCCATTGGTTGGGGACAAGGGCATTAATGGTGTTGACAGTTATGCCGGGCTTGTTTAATAAAACTTCATCCACCAGTAAAGGCATCAACAATGGCACGGGAACACTGGCAATCGTAGCTAAAACGGCTATGATATGCGCAGAAATGAGTTCTTTTTTGTGCTTTAAGGCAATGTTGGTGATGTATTGCCAAGTGTATTTGATCTGGGTGTGTTGGTTAGCTTGTGTTTGCACGGGAATTTTAAGTAGTGATGTTTACAGCCGATTATAACGGTGTAAGTGCTGATTAGGAATAGCTGAGGGTGAGATGGATATATGAACGTCCTGTGTCAGATAATTAAAAAGTCGTTTATTGTGTTAAGCATTGTCTTGGGTGGCTGCTTCTGGAGTTTACAAGGTGTTGCGGCAGACTTGGCTGTGCAGCGTTTGGATTTTTTACATACCGAACATTTGTTGGCAGCCAATAAAACCGATGAGTTTCTTGAAAGCCTTGAAAAGCTGCAAGATTATCCCTTGTATCCGTATTTGAAGTCGCAATGGTTAATGACACATTTAGATCAGTCTGCGCAAATCATGCCGTTTTTACTGCGTTTTCACGATACGCGTTATGCCGATCAGGTAAGGATGGCGTGGTTGGGGGCATTGGCTGAGCAACAGCGCTGGCAAGAGGTGATGACGCATTTTCGCGAGACTGATGGCATCGAAAATCAATGCCTCTTTAATCAGGCGCGTTATTTAACGGGGCAAAAAGCAAATGCGTTGTTAGCCGCTAAGCAATTGTGGCTGTTGGGGGGCGATTTGCCGACGCGTTGCGATTTTTTAATCGGGGCGTTTAAAGCATCTGAACTTTTTTCAAAAGCGATGATTTGGGCGCGTTTTGATGCGGCTTTACAAAAAAATCGCGTTACGTTGGCGCAAAATCTCAAAGGTATGATGGATTTAGAGGCGCAAGGCGTTGCTAATTTCTGGTTGCAGTTGCATAACAAGCCGGAGTTGCTGCAATCGGATAAATTCGTTCGTATCCCTGTTGAATATCAAGGACGGCTATTTACCCATGCGCTACAACGCATGGCGCGTAAAACGCCTTTGCCTGCCATGGCTCTGTGGGATGCTCGGCCAGCGAATCTCAATATTGACGCGCAACGCCAACAAGTTTTTGAGCGTAGCTTAGCCTTGGCTTTAGCGAATAATAAATTGCCTGAAGCTTATGCCCGTTTAATGCAGGTTAGTCCTGCCGATGAAGAAATTCAAGAATGGCGAGTGAGAGCGGCGCTGATTCAGCGGAATTGGTCGCATGTCGCTAATGCACTTGCGTTGTTGTCAGGGGATGAGCAGGCTAAGCCTAAATGGCAATATTGGCAGGCGCGGGCTAAAAACGAGCTGGGCGATAAAGCTGCGGCTATGGCGATATTTAAACAATTAGCGGTTAAGTCAGATTATTACGGTTTTCTGAGCGCTGATTATGCTGAATTGGATTATACGTTTACCGATAACCCCGTCATGATTGAACCTGCGCTTAAAGCGGCAGTATTGGCGCGGGATGATCTTAAAATTGTACAGGAGCTAAAATATCATCAGCGTGAACATGAAGCGCAAAAACAATGGTGGTATGTGATTAAACGCTTGGATAAAGAACAGATTAAGGCGGCTGCCAAAATAGCGGAGGATTGGCGGTGGCAGCAAATGGCTATTTTTACGCTGGCAAAAGCCGAGGTTTGGGATGATATGGGCTTACGCTTTCCGATTTTTTATGAACAATCGGTGCTGGACAATGCCGCCGAACAAGCAGTTGATCCGGCGCTGATTTTTGGCTTAATCAGGCAGGAAAGCGCTTTTGATCAAGAAGCATCATCACCCGTCGGCGCAAGGGGGTTAATGCAAATTATGCCAGCGACTGGTGTGCAAATTGCAAGGGAACTGCAAGAGCGTTGGGGGGCGGAGGGCAGTTTGTTTGATCCGGAGGTCAATATAAAGTATGGTGCTTTTTATTACAGTAAATTAGTGCGGCAGTTTGATGGGCATTTTGCCTTGGCGGCGGCGGCCTATAATGCAGGCCCTCATCGAGTTAAGGCTTGGTTACCTAGTATAATCGGTGTTTCTGCTGATGTATGGGTAGAGACTATCCCGTTCAAAGAAACGCGCAAGTATGTTGCTGCGGTTCTGTCTTATGCCATTATTTACCAACAACGACTCCAGAGAACGGGTTTAAAAATGCGTGATTTGATGCGTGATGTGTTGCCAATAGAAAAATTGAGCTGATTTTTTTTAAGGTCTGTATGATAATGGCGCTTGCAGGATTGCAACTTTTAACATTATAAAAATAATTACTAAGGTATGAACCCAATGCTAAAACAGCAAAGCTTTACCCGTGAAGAGTTATTAAAATCCGGTAGAGGCGAATTGTATGGGGCCCAAAATGCGCAGTTGCCATTGCCCAATATGCTTATGATGGATCGAATTGTGCTCATTACCGATGAGGGCGGATTGTACGATAAAGGCGAAATTATCGCAGAGTTGGATATTACACCTGACTTATGGTTTTTTGCTTGCCATTTTCAAGGCGACCCAGTTATGCCGGGTTGTTTGGGTTTGGATGCCATGTGGCAATTGGTGGGGTTTTACCTTTGCTGGATGGGCGGATTGGGTAAAGGTCGTGCTTTAGGCGTCGGTGAAGTAAAGTTTAAAGGTCAGGTGTTACCCACGGCTAAAAAAGTAACCTATCGTATCAATTTGAAACGGGTTATTTTGCGTAAGTTAGTCATGGGCATTGCTGATGCCACGATGGAAGTTGATGGTAAAGTGATTTATGAGGCAACCGATTTACGGGTTGGCCTATTTACATCAACCAAAGATTTCTAGGAGGGGTGATGAAAAGAGTCGTTGTAACAGGATTGGGTATTGTTTCCAGTATCGGTAATAATCGTGACGAAGTGGTTGCATCGCTTAAACAAGGGCGTTCCGGGATCGTATTCGCGGAAGATTATGCAAAACTGGGTTTTAGAAGCCATGTGCATGGCCCCATTAATATTGACTTAGATGCGTTGATTGACCGTAAAATCAAACGCTTTATGGGTGATGGCGCGGCGTTTAACTACATTGCCATGCAGCAAGCCATTGAAGATGCGGGTTTAGATGAAGCGCAAGTGTCTAATTTTAGAACGGGCTTGGTGATGGGTTCAGGTGGGCCTTCAACGTCTAATCTGGTGGAAGCCGCAGATATATTACGCGACAAAGGCGTTAAAAAAGTCGGCCCCTATATGGTGCCGCGTGCCATGTCCAGCACCAATACCGCTTGCTTGGCGACGCCGTTTAAAATTAAAGGCGTTAATTATTCCATTACTTCCGCTTGTGCGACCAGTGCGCATTGCATCGGTCATGCGATGGAACTGATCCAAATGGGTAAGCAAGATACCGTTTTTGCAGGGGGCGGCGAAGAAGTGCATTGGACGATGTCAGTATTATTTGATGCGATGGGCGCGTTATCCTCTAAATATAACGATGCACCTGGCACGGCATCCAGGCCTTACGATGCAACTCGCGACGGTTTTGTGATTTCCGGTGGTGGTGGTGTGCTGGTGATGGAAGAGTTGGAACACGCAAAAGCGCGCGGTGCGAAAATTTACGCTGAGCTGGTCGGTTATGGCGCGACGTCCGATGGTTACGATATGGTGCAACCGTCGGGAGAGGGTGCAGTGCGCTGTATGCAACAGGCGATGGCAACCGTTACCGGTAAAATTGACTATATTAATGCCCATGGCACCAGTACCTCGGTAGGGGATACTAAAGAGCTGGAAGCTTTACGCGCTGTGTTTGGTGCAGATAAAGTACCGCCAGTGAGTTCCACCAAGTCCTTAACCGGTCATGCCTTAGGCGCGGCTGGGGTGAATGAGTCGATTTATTCATTGTTGATGATGCAGGAAAGCTTTTTAAGTGCTTCTGCCAATATTACACAATTAGATCCAGGTGCTGTGGGCATCCCGATTGTGCGTGAGCGCCAGGATAACGTGACCCTAAACACCCTTATGTCGAATAGTTTTGGTTTTGGCGGTACTAATGCGACCCTGATTTTTCAGCGTTTTAACGGCTAACGTTTTGGCCGTTCAGCACACATAATATAATCGAACACAGATGATTATGATAAACGCAGGCATGGTTTATTAAATCATACCACTCTGTGTACTGTTTTATTACTACAGGCTGGTGCCCACGGGATTGTATGTCCCTGGATCAATCCGGTGGTTCTTTTTCAACGGTGTTATTGCCGACTGTTCATTTTTTTCATGTCAAATCCCATTCAAAAAACCGAATACAATAACAATAAACTGCACAAACGCTTGCGGCATTATGTGGGCGATGCAATTGCGGATTATAAGATGATTGAAGACGGCGATAAGGTGATGGTGTGCTTGTCTGGTGGTAAAGACTCCTTCACCATGCTGGATATTTTGCTGAGTTTGCAGAAAAGTGCGCCCGTGCAATTTGAATTGCTTGCGGTTAATCTGGATCAAAAACAGCCGGATTTTCCTGAACGGGTCTTGCCGGATTATCTGGAAAAGCTAGGCGTGCCGTATCATATTATCGAAAAAGACACTTACAGCATCGTGAAACGGGTTATCCCAGAAGGTAAAACCACTTGTGGCTTATGTTCGCGCTTACGGCGCGGCACCTTGTATGGGTTTGCCGAAGCCAATGGCGTGACTAAAATTGCCTTGGGACACCATCGGGATGATATTTTGGAAACTTTTTTCCTTAATATTTTTTATGGGGGTAAACTGAAAGCCATGCCGCCCAAATTATTGAGTGACGATAAAAAGAATATCATTATCAGGCCGTTGGCGTATTGTCGCGAAAAAGACATTGCCCGCTTTGCTGCATTGCAGAACTACCCGATTATTCCCTGCAATTTATGTGGCTCGCAAATCAATTTACAACGGCAAGCAATGAAGGAAATGCTAAGCAATTGGGATAAGCACCACCCTGGGCGTTTGGAAACCATTTTTAGCAGTTTACAACATGTTGCGCCTTCGCAATTGGCGGATCGGCAGTTGTTTGATTTTGAAACGTTACAGCAAGGCAGTAATGATTCAGAGGAAGAGGATGGCTGTGCCAGTCCCTTTCAAGGTTTGGCAGCATCGCCGGTTGATCTGAGTAGCCTTTATGACGTCAGCAAGCAACGGGCTGTCAAAGTCAGTCATGATGCAGGATTAGAAGTTTTGTCTTTACAAATATAAGCAGAGTAGACTTCACGGACTATAAACTCGTCCTGTCTAAAAGAGTAGCCAAAAAGCAGTGTTGAAATTTTGAAAGATCATCCCCATAAGTAGTTGGGTAGGTAGCCTTGGTAAAACTTGGTACAGGCATAATAAAAGGAGCAAGCGTGGAAAGTTTCAGATTTTCAATCATCATTACCATCATCTGTATGATCGGTGCCTATTTCTTAAAAGGCATAGAGGCGACCGCTTTGGTTTTAATCTTAGGCTTTTTGGAGGTCAGTCTTTCCTTTGATAACGCCGTGGTCAACGCCAGCGTGTTAAAACGTATGCCGCCAGTGTGGCAACAACGCTTTTTAACTTGGGGGATGCTCGTTGCGGTATTTGGCATGCGTTTGGTTTTCCCGGTCGCGATTGTGGCTTTTGCAACGGATGTCAGTTTTTATGAGGTGACGCAAATGGCGCTGCATGATCCTATGCAATACGCTCATCATCTGGAAAGTTCGCACACCCTGATTGCCGCTTTTGGGGGTACATTTTTATTGTTAGTGGCGTTTTCATTCTTGCTGGATGATGATCGGGATATTTACTGGTTAGGCAAAATGGAAGAAAAGCTGCAAAGTTTGGGGAAAGTCGATGCGGTCAGTACTACCATTACTTTGGCGGCGTTATTATTGACCTATCATTTTGTTGCTGCCGAGCATCAGCATGACGTGTTAATGGGCGGGATCTGGGGTATTTTTCTCTATGGCTTGGTCAGTAGTTTGGATCGTTTTTTTCAAAGCGATGATGAGGATGCTGAATTGCTGGGTGATGCCGCTAAAAAAGGCGGCGTGATGGCGTTTATGTATTTGGAATTACTCGATGCCTCGTTCTCATTTGACGGTGTGATTGGTGCGTTCGCGATTACGCGGGATATTGTGGTGATTATGATGGGTTTAGGGGTAGGTGCGATGTTCGTGCGTTCCTTAACGGTGTTCTTGGTCAAAAAAGGCACTTTGGATGAGTATGTTTTTCTGGAGCATGGTGCGCATTACGCCATTGGCGCCTTGGCGCTTATCATGTTGGTTAGCACTTTTCAGCCTATCCCCGAAATATTTACGGGTTTAATTGGCGCCACCTTAATTGGTTTAGCCTTGTGGTCTTCTATAATCGACAAACGTAAACAAAAACAAGCTTAATTCATTTTTCCCTCTTCTAAAACCCATAGCCAGCGGAGCATCATTATGAGTATTTCATTAGCTAAAGGTGGTAACATCAGTTTATCCAAAACTGATCCTACGCTTAAAAACATTATCGTCGGGTTGGGCTGGGATGCGCGACCTACTGATGGTGAAGACTTCGATTTGGATGCCAGTGCTTTTTTGGTTAAAGAAGACGGTAAAGTGCGTTCTGACAGTGATTTTATTTTTTATAATCAGACCAAATCCACTTGTGGCTCGGTTGAACATACCGGTGATAATCGCACCGGCGCTGGGGATGGCGATGATGAATCACTTATTGTCTTGATGGATAAAGTGCCGCAAGATGTTCAGCGCGTGGTGTTTACGGTTACGATTCATGATGCCGAGATGCGTAAACAAAACTTCGGGCAAGTTTCTAATGCCTTTATTCGCGTGGTCAATAAAGACGGCAATGCCGAAGTCGCCCGCTATGATTTGAGCGAAGATGCCTCAATTGAGACAGCAATGGTTTTCGGCGAACTTTATCGACATGGTGGAGAGTGGAAATTTAAAGCCGTTGGTCAAGGCTATGCGGGCGGTTTAAGTGCTTTGGCGCGGCAGTACGGTATTAATGTTTAAACAATATCAAACTATTTACACAACAACAGGAGGCTATTATGCCAGTATCACTCAGTAAAGGTGCGAACGTTAATCTTAGTAAAGAAGCACCCGGTTTAAATAAAATTGTCGTTGGTTTAGGATGGGATCCCCGTGCAACCGACGGTGCGGCGTTTGATTTAGACGCCAGTGCCTTCTTGCTTAAAGCCGATGGTAAAGTCCGAAGCGATGGTGACTTTTGTTTTTACAACAATAAAAAAGTGGCTGACGGCGCTATCGAACACACCGGCGATAATCTCACCGGCGAAGGGGGTGGTGATGATGAAACCGTTAAAGTTGAATTGAGTAAAGTACCTGCCGATGTGGATCGCGTGGTTTTTGCCGTCACTATTCACGATGCAGAAGCACGCAAGCAAAACTTCGGTCAAGTAAGCAGCGCCTTTATCCGCATTGTTAATCAAGAAGGTGGCGCTGAAATCGCCCGTTACGACCTGAGTGAAGATGCTTCTGTTGAAACGGCGATGATTTTTGGTGAAATTTACCGTAACGGCACCGACTGGAAATTTAAAGCGGTTGGGCAGGGTTTTGCCGGTGGATTAGGGCCGTTGGCTTCTTCTTTTGGTGTCAGTGTTTAAAATTCTTTAGATAGTTATACGCTGGCGTGCATTTATTATCCCTTAATGGGTGTGAATGCGCTCCAGATACCCGTGATGTGTTAGGAGTTGCTATGGCTATTAGTTTACAAAAAGGACAAAAAATTTCCTTGTCCAAAGAATCGGGCGGCGCACTGAGCAAAGTGGTGATGGGTTTAGGCTGGGATGCTAAGAAAAGTGCGGGCGGCGGTGGCTTGCTGAAAGGCATGTTCGGCGGTGGCGGTGGTGAATCAATTGACTTAGATGCTTCTTGCGTGATGTTTGATGAGCAGAATAAACTGGTCGACAGCATTTGGTTTGGACAATTGAAAAGCAAAGACGGTAGTATTGTACATTCTGGTGATAACCGCACCGGCGATGGCGATGGCGATGATGAACAAATTGTGGTGAATTTGGATAAAATTCCGGCAACCGTTAAATCTTTGGTCTTTACCGTCAACTCCTTTACCGGACAGACTTTTAATGCGGTTGAAAATGCCTATTGCCGTATTGTCGATAGCAGTAATAATAATGAAATTGCCCGTTATACCTTGAGTTCACAAGGCTCACATACCGCACAAATTATGGCAAAAGTGTATCGTCATAACGGTGAATGGAAAATGCACGCAATCGGTGAAAATGGCACAGGTCGTACCATTGATAACTTATTGCCGCAAATTGTGCCGCATCTGTAAGCTTATCTATGAGGATTTGGTTTAATAAAACCTTTTCGACCATCCAATCGGTATTCAAAAACCTTCGCCAGTCGTCCCAGACTGGCGAAGTCACCGTCATTTGCACTCACACTTATCCGACCGCAACGGCGTTTAGAGAAAGCGATGAAGCTTACTTAGAACCCCTGGAATTAACCGGCACTGCCTATTTGGATTGGTGCGTGGCATTTTGCCAAAGCCAACAGATTGATTTATTTTGGCCGGGCAAAGAAGCTGCGCTGATAAGCAACCATCACGCTTTATTTAACGCCATCGGCACAAAAGTCTTATCCGTTGCAGATTATGCGACCCTGACGCTCTTACACCATAAAGGCCATTTTTATAGTGCTTTGCCAGAATCGGTTGCACAGGTCATGGATTTTCAGGCGGTGAATGACGCTGAAAGCTTTGACCATGCGGTGGCAGACTTATCGTTAAAACATCAGCGGCTTTGTATAAAACCCGCGGTGTCGGTTTACGGATTAGGCTTTAAGATTTTAGATGTGCGGCGCGACAGTATTGAGCATGTGTTAAAAGGCGTGGAATATCAGATCCCCTTAAGTGAGTTACGGCAGGGCATGCAAAACACCCCAACTTTCGATACTTTGTTGGTGATGGAGCATTTAGGGGGGCATGAATGGAGTGTGGATTGCGCAGGACGACAGGGCGAATTATTGTGCGCGGTGCAACGTAAAAAATCGCAGTTAGCCGGACACGGGCAAAGCATAGACAATAACCCTGAAATTCAAGGCATGGTGACCAGATTAACGGCGCATTACCGGTTAAACGGCTTGTTTAATATCCAGTTTAAAGAAGGCGCACAGGGTGTGCGTTTACTGGAAATTAACCCGCGTCCTTCCGGCGGTTTTGGCATGGCTTGTTTATCCGGTGTGAATTTGGCACAGATTGCCATAAAAGCCTTTAAGGGGGAGGTGTTAGAACAGCCCGTCATTGGTTATGGTTTGCAGGTTACGGAAGTTAATACGCCGGTGGTTTTGCAGAGTAGGATTTAGATATACTATAGCGTTTTCCTCGCTAAACGTTATTAATCATTATCAATCATGACGTTTTCAATTTTAAATTATGGCACGCATTTTAGGGATAGACCCCGGATCACGATTGACTGGGTATGGCATTATTGACGAAAATCCGCAAGGTTACCAATATGTTACCAGCGGCTGTATCCGCATCAGTGCCGACTATTTTCCAGACCGATTACAACAAATATTTGCAGGCATTAGCGATATTGTTAATACCTATAAACCTGAACAAATGGCGATTGAGCAAGTATTCATGCATAAAAATGCTGACTCGGCGTTAAAATTGGGGCAGGCTAGAGGTGCGGCGATTTGTGCCGTGCAAGTGAGTGGTCTGCCGGTGTTTGAATATGCTGCCAGACAGGTTAAACAAGCGTTGGTAGGGAAGGGCAGTGCGGATAAATTACAAGTATTGCACATGGTTAAAATTTTGTTGAATCTTCAAGGTGATATACAGGCAGACGCTGGCGATGCCTTGGGGATCAGCTTGTGTCATGCGCACTATCAGCAAACGGCACAGCGTTTATTGCAAGGGGTAGGGCGTTGATCGGCTTTTTACGTGGCAAGTTGGCGGCTAAAATGCCGCCTTGGTTAACGGTTGATGTGCAAGGCGTTGGCTATGAGCTGGAAGCGCCGATGACCACGTTTTACCTACTGCCTGCGGTTGGTGAAGAGGTGACCTTGTATACGCACTTGGTGGTGCGGGAAGACGCACATGCGTTATTCGGCTTTGCGACGTTGGCGGATCGGGTGCTGTTCAGGGCTTTAATAAAAGTCAACGGCGTGGGGCCAAAACTGGCGCTCACGCTGTTATCGGGGTTATCGGCAGAAGCGTTTCAACAGTGCATTCAAAATAATGATATGCAAGTTTTGGTGCGGTTGCCAGGGGTGGGTAAAAAAACCGCGGAACGCTTAGTGATAGAAATGCGTGACCGTTTACCCAGCTTGGGTGATGTCGCAGCTACCGCCGGATCACCGGTTGCCGGAAGCTCGCCCGTTCCGCTGATGGTCAATCCCAAACAAGAAGCGATTAGTGCCTTATGTTCGTTAGGCTATAAACCGCCGGATGCCAGCCGTATGGTGCAGGCGCTGGATGCCAGCAATAAATCCTGTGAAGACCTTATTCGTTTGGCGTTGCAAGGTGCGGCGCGATGATTGAGCCGGATAGGTTAATCAGTGCCGTCAGTAAGGTTGATGAAGAGCGCCAGGATCGCGCGATTCGCCCCAAACGTTTGCAAGATTATATCGGGCAGCAAGCATTACGCACGCAAATGGAGATCTTTATCCATGCCGCGACCGCACGTAAGCAAGCGCTGGATCATGTCTTAATTTTTGGCCCGCCGGGCTTAGGCAAAACCACGCTGGCGAATATTATCGCGACCGAAATGGGCGTAAGTATCCGCCAAACTTCAGGCCCTGTTTTGGATAAGGCCGGTGATTTAGCGGCGTTATTAACTAATCTACAAGCGCATGATGTGTTGTTTATTGATGAAATCCATCGCTTAAGCCCTGCGGTAGAGGAAATTTTATACCCGGCAATGGAAGATTATCAGATTGATTTGATGATTGGTGAAGGCCCTGCGGCGCGATCCATCAAACTCGATCTGCCGCCGTTCACGCTGGTGGGCGCGACCACGCGTGCGGGGCTGTTGACCTCACCGCTGCGGGATCGTTTTGGTATTGTGCAGCGTTTGGAGTTTTATTCCATCACTGAACTCAGTATTATTGTAGAACGTTCCGCCAAGGTGTTAGGGATTGCTATTCTGACCGAAGGCGCTACGGAAATTGCCCGTCGTTCACGCGGTACGCCGCGTATCGCCAATCGTTTGTTAAGACGGGTACGGGATTTTGCCGAGGTCAAGGGTGATGGTCGTATTACCCTGGAAATAGCGGATCTGGCGTTACAAATGTTACAAATTGATGCCAATGGGTTTGATGCCCAGGACCGTAAATTGCTTAGAACCATTATGGAGCAGTTTGACGGCGGGCCAGTAGGCTTGGATACCTTAGCGGCAGCGCTTAGTGAAGAGCGCGGCACTATTGAGGATGTGCTTGAACCCTATCTGATTCAGCAAGGCTTTATCATGCGTACGCCGCGGGGACGGGTAATCACTCAGAGTACCTATGCGCATTTTGGTTTAAAAATGCCCACTCAATTAACGTTTACCGACGAACTGCCGTAGCTTTATGCGATTAATGGGTGTTTTTCACACTAACGAGTGTTTATTTTAAGGAGATGTTATGAAAATTTATTGCCGTATATTGCCGTTTATCGTATTGATTTTATTGCCTGGTTGTTCAAAAATGTACTATAGCGGTTTGGAAAAAGTGGGCATTCCCAAACGTGAAGTCATGGTGCATCGGGTTGAAAAAGCCCGCGATACCCAAGAAGAAACCAAGGAGCAATTTAAATCGGCATTGGCGCAATTTACTGCGGCAACTAATTTTAAAGGCGGTGATCTGGAAACTGTTTATAACAAGCTGAATAATGAATATGAAGCCAGTGTTAAACAAGCGCAATTGGTCAGAAAGCGCATTGATGATATTGACAGCGTTTCTAATGCCTTGTTTTCAGAGTGGGAACAAGAAGTTGAACAGTATCAAAGTGCAAGCTTAAAAAGCAGCAGTCAACAAAAATTAACCGCGACTAAGCAGCATTATCAACAATTGATTGGTGCCATGAATAAAGCCGAGGCTAAAATTGAACCGGTATTAAAGATTTTTAAAGACCAGGTTTTGTATTTAAAACATAATCTCAATGCCCGCGCGATTGCATCGCTTAAAGATGATTTGGGCAGCGTACAATCGGATGTTTCTTCGTTAGTTACAGCGATGGAATCCTCCATTAATGAAGCGAATGCGTTTATCAAAACCATAGAAAAGTAAGCTGTTTTTACAATTTTGAAGCCTTAATCAAATCCTCAGGCTTAGCATTTAAAAACCATGCCGGTGGCGGCATACTCTCAGCTACATGTTGATGCGCCCAACGGGCAAGCTGTTGGATAACCGGCAGCAGCTCTGCGCCTTTAAGTGTTAGGCAGTATTCATAACGAACCGGTTTATCCTGATAGGGGCGTTTGACAAGAATGCCGTTACTTTCAAGTTTCCGCAGGCGATTAGCGAGGATGTTGGTGGGTATGGCTTCCGGGGAGTTTTGGAAATCACCATATTTACTTTTACCCATGCACATGTCACGCACCAGAATCAGGCTCCATTTGTCGCCGATAAGATCTAGGGCGGTGCTAAGCGGGCAAAGCGAACGGTAGTTTAGGGGTTCGGTAGTCATGGGAATTTTTGCTAAATAGACACTGTAGCCTTTAAAGCTTGCAAAATGCAAGCAACTATGTAAAACTTAATCACTTGCAATAAGCAAGTTACTATTTTTTTAGCGAGAAAACCTTATGAAACTGTATCATTTTCCTATATCACCCAATTCCCGTCGTGTTGTTGCTGTGTTGCATCATTTAAAGCTGGAATGTGAGTTACAAGCGTTAGATTTATCTAAAGGTGAGCAGCTACAACCTGATTTTTTAAAATTAAACCCCAATCACATGATTCCGACCTTGGTCGATAATGATTTTGCGCTGTGGGAATCCAATGCCATTATGCAATATCTTTGCTCGAAAGTACCAGGCAATTCCTTATGGCCTGCTGACCCTAAAGTACAGGCAGATATTAGCCGCTGGCAGTTCTGGCAGGTAGGGCATTTTGGCAGTGCTTGCGGCGTGTTTGTGTTTGAGCGGGTTATTAAAAGCGCTTTTAATATGGGCGCTGCCAATGAACAAGAAATTGCCAAAGGTGAAGAACGTTTCCATCGTTTTGCAAAAGTGCTGGAGCAGCATTTATCTGGTCGTGAGTGGTTAGTAGGTACTGCGGTGACGTTGGCAGATTATTCGGTGGGGTCATGGCTGGCGTTGGCAGGGCCTGCGCAATATCCAATGGATGGGTATCCAGAAATTCAACGGTGGTACCGTAATATTGAACAATTGCCCGCTTGGAAAAGTTCGGCGTTATAAGCTGTAGAGACGCAATATATTGCGTCTCTAGTGCAGTTATTTCAAAAAATTGTCTTGGTCAAATGCTTAAGCGTGCAAATATTTCCACCAGAACCAGCTTCGCACATATAATAAATCGCGTAGTGGGGTTTTGAGCAGTAACAGCAATAAGCCAATGGAATATAAACACCAAACTGCTGCCCATTCATTGGGATTGTTAGTGGTCAGATACGCTAGAAAAGGGCCGGACAGAAGGCTATAAAGAGTCACTTTCCAGGAGCCGTATAAAAAAGGCAAAACAAACGCTACTGCGGGATAAGTATTTAGCAAAAACAAGCTTGCAGTCGTAGGCATTTCCCAAGCTATATGCCAAGCCCCTGAAACCGAACAAATGCGTTTGCCGCAAAACGGAATGTTAAAGGAATCAAAATAGTGACCAAAAAAAATAAATCGCGATTTAGCTTGATAACAAGCTTGTGCCCATTCAAAGGGATACAAGCGAATTAACAAACAAACTGCGGCTATAAAGCACAGGCTATAGACGATGGCGGAAATACGGTTTTTGACGTGTTCTGGAATGAAGTGCAGGGCTATCGCGTTGACGAAAAAAGGCTGAAAGGCAATATGAATATAGCCCAGCAAAGTAGCCACTTGGTTGCCGGGACTGGCGCAATCATTTATGACCGTATACGTATAGGCTTGCAAAGCCTCCATCAAAGAAAAGTACCCCAAGGCATAACACAATGCCGCCGGTTCTTTTTTATAAAAAAAATAAGCGGTACTTGACAGCCCAATAGTCGCCAATACCGCCGATGCTTCTCCACTCCAACACATAATTCATCCTCCAGGTTAGTTAGCCGCTACTGTTATTTTTATAGTTTAGATCAGTAGTTGCCTGTTTTAGGGTCACTTTACATTGAACCTACTGTAAAGTGTGAGAATTATAGGCGGATAATGGTCGGGATGTGAATTTTTTGGCGATATTGTTGGGTATGTTTTTTCCGTTGAAATATCATTGGTTTAATTTTGTTTTGATCTAGCGGACGTGACAATTCTATTGGTTTTACGTCTTTCCAAGCGTGGATTTAAAAGTAAATCACCTTGTCGAAATGATTTGGCTGCATTAATCACACAGGCAAGGGTAGTTTAGTTTAGAATTTACGTTTTTATCTACTTCAACCTTTCTGCGGCTTTAAACATGTCTACCGATAGTGCCGATGTCTTGACTTCTTTAACCACGCTTCGTGATTATATTCGCTGGGCTGCTGGCCGATTTACCGCAGCCGGACTTTTTTTTGGGCATGGTAATCCCACCGCGCTGGATGAAGCCGCAGCGCTTATTTTGCATACTTTGCACCAACCTTATGATCTGGTTGATTATTATGTGGAGACGCATGTGACGCGTGCCGAGCGGCAACAACTGTTGGAGGTCATTGAGCTACGCATAAGCAGTCGCAAACCTGTCGCTTATATCACGCATGAAGCGCGTTTTGCGAATTTGTCTTTTTACGTTGATGAACGGGTGCTGGTGCCGCGTTCGTCCATCGCTGAACTTATTCAAGAGCGATTTTCTCCTTGGATTGATGCTACACAAGTTATGCGAGTTTTAGATTTATGTACCGGTAGCGCCTGTATTGCTATTGCTTGCGCGTATGCGTTTCCAGAAGCAATAGTTGATGCTGTTGAGTTATCTGCTGATGCCTTGGAAGTGGCGGCGATTAACGTCGCCAAACACGAATTGGAAGGCGAAGTGCAATTGTGGGCATCGGATCTGTTTAATGCCTTACCACCAGCACAGTATGACATCATCGTTAGTAATCCCCCGTATGTGGCGGTCCGCGAGTGGCAGCAACTTCCCGCAGAGTTTCATGCCGAACCGGAAATGGGCTTTACTGGCGGCGAGTCCGGCTTGGATATTGTGCTGCGAATTTTGGTGCAAGCGCGGGATTTTTTAAGCCCACAAGGTATCCTGGTCGTAGAAGTTGGTAGTAGTGCCGAAACCTTACAAAGTACCTTTCCGACCGTACCCTTTTATTGGCTGCATTTTGAACAGGGCTGCGAAGGGGTGTTTTTGCTCACCGCCGAACAGCTTACGCAGTTCCAGCTTATTTTTAAAGAGGCGGTAGCTTAATATGTCAGGTAATACAATTGGAAAGTTATTTACCGTCACCAGCTTTGGTGAAAGCCACGGCATCAGTATCGGTGCTATTGTTGATGGCTGTCCTCCAGGGATGCCGCTTTGCGAGGAAGATTTACAGCTAGACTTGGATCGGCGTAAACCCGGCACTTCCAGACACACCACGCAACGACGGGAAGCGGATGAGGTCAAAATTCTTTCCGGCGTGTTTGAAGGCAAAACCACCGGCACGCCAATTGGTTTATTGATCGAAAACACTGATCAGCGCTCCAAAGATTACACTAATATTAGCGAAACCTTCAGGCCTGGACATGCCGATTATACTTATCAGCATAAATATGGCTTTCGCGATTATCGCGGCGGCGGGCGATCATCCGCGCGCGAAACCGCTATGCGCGTAGCGGCGGGCGCGATTGCCAAAAAATACCTTAAACAAATCGCTGGTATCGAAGTGCGCGGTTACTTGTCACAGCTTGGGCCGATCACTATTGATAAAATTGATTGGGATGAGGTGCATAACAACCCATTCTTTTGTCCTGATGTCGATAAAGTTGCTGATATGGAACGCTATATGGACGCACTGCGTAAAGAAGGCGAATCCATCGGCGCACGTATTGTGGTGGTGGCCAGTAATGTCCCGCCAGGGCTCGGCGAACCTATTTTTGATCGTTTAGATGCTGATATCGCCCATGCCATGATGAGCATCAATGCCGTAAAAGGCGTGGAAATTGGCGACGGCTTTGACTGTATCAACAGCAAAGGCACTTTTTTTAGGGATGAAATTACCCCAGAAGGCTTTTTAAGCAACCATGCGGGGGGCATTTTAGGCGGCATTTCCAGCGGGCAAAATATCATCGCCAGTATCGCGTTAAAACCTACCTCCAGTCTACATTTGCCCGGCAGAAGCATTAATGTCAGGGGGGAGGCAATTGAAGTGGTCACTAAAGGCCGTCATGATCCCTGTGTCGGCATTCGTGCTACACCGATTGCGGAAGCCATGTTGGCCATTATCTTAATGGATCATTTGTTAAGGCATCGTGGACAAAATACGGGGGTTGAGTCGGGATTGGCGGTGTTGCGGTAGGGCTGGCGTAGGCTATAAGTGAGCGGCGTTGGCGTGCATAACAGCAATCGTTCAGGAATGAAAAAAGCAAAATTGTTAATGACCAACACGGGATAATCTCGTAAAATTAGCGACAGTTTATATTTATGACGGGATGAGTCTTTAAGGCTCCTCCCGTTTTGTTTATCTGAGGGGATGTATTTTTGAATAAGCCTGCTTTTTTGGTGTTGGAAGACGGAACCGTCTTTAACGGCGTGTCAATTGGCGCGGAGGGATGTGCAGTTGGCGAAGTGGTATTTAATACCGCCATGACCGGGTATCAGGAAATCTTAAGCGATCCTTCCTATGCCCGCCAAATCATTACCTTAACTTATCCGCATATCGGCAATACGGGGACGAATTCGGAAGACGATGAATCTATTCGTGTGTTTGCCAGTGCCTTGGTGATTCGGGATTTGCCATTGCTGGCCAGTAATTGGCGCGCTGAAAAAACCTTGACCGACTATCTAATAGAACACCAAGTGGTGGCGATTGCGGATATTGATACCCGTAAACTCACGCGCTTGCTACGCGACAAAGGCGCGCAACGCGGTTGTGTCATCACGGGCAAGAGTTGTGATTTGGCTAAAGCTAAAGCCGCGATTGCTGCTTTCCCTGGATTGAAAGGCATGGATTTGGCGAAAGAAGTCACTACTGCTCAAGCCTATCAATGGACAGAAAATGTCTGGGATTTGCAAAACGGTCATACTGAAGGTGTAAGCCTGACTAAGCATGTGGTCGCTTATGACTTCGGCATCAAGCGCAATATTCTGCGGCTATTGGTCAATCGCGGTTGTCGCGTCACCGTGGTGCCTGCGACCACATCTGCGAGTGCGGTGTTGGCGATGCAGCCGGATGGGGTTTTTTTGTCAAATGGCCCAGGCGATCCAGAACCTTGTACTTATGCGATTGCTGCCATTGCCAGTTTCATAGAACATAAAATCCCGATATTTGGCATTTGCTTAGGTCACCAATTATTGGCACTGGCCAGTGGCGCTAAAACCGAAAAAATGAAATTCGGTCATCATGGCGCGAATCATCCGGTGCAAGAAATCGCCACCGGCAAGGTAATGATCAGTAGCCAAAATCATGGCTTTTCGGTGGATGCCAGCAGTTTGCCTGCCAATTTACGTGCGACGCATCGCTCGCTGTTTGATGGTAGCTTACAAGGCATTACCAGAACTGATTGTCAGGCATTTAGCTTTCAGGGGCATCCTGAAGCCAGTCCAGGGCCGCATGATGTGGAATCTTTATTCGATGCGTTCATTGACATGATGAATGGTGTTATACAGACCGCGCATTGATTATCTATCCCTTTAAAAATATCGTAATGTTCCGTGTGGGTGCTTGTGATCTTTAAGTTAAGAAAACGCTGCCCATCCTACAAACAATAAATACAAACGTATGCCAAAAAGAACCGACATAAAATCCATTTTATTACTGGGCGCAGGGCCTATCGTAATAGGACAAGCGTGTGAATTTGATTATTCCGGCACGCAAGCTTGTAAAGCCTTACGTGAAGAAGGCTTCCGCGTGATCTTGGTCAATTCCAATCCCGCAACCATCATGACCGACCCTGAAATGGCGGATGCGACCTATATTGAGCCGATTGATTGGCAAACGGTGGAAAAAATCATTGCCAAAGAACGCCCTGATGCAATTTTACCCACAATGGGCGGTCAGACCGCGCTTAATTGTGCGTTAGATTTGGATCGGCACGGCGTGCTGGCCAAATACGGCGTGGAAATGATTGGCGCGACTAAAGAAGCTATCAATAAAGCCGAAGATCGCGGCTTGTTTAACGATGCGATGCGTAAAATTGGCTATGAAGTGCCTAAGTCCACTGCGGTGCATACTTTGGAAGAAGCCTTGTTGGCGCAAAAAGAAGTCGGCTACCCGACGGTGATCCGTCCTTCGTTTACCATGGGCGGCAGTGGCGGCGGGATTGCCTACAATAAAGAAGAATTTGTTGAAATTTGTGAGCGCGGCTTATATTTGTCACCGACCAGCGAACTATTGATTGAAGAATCGGTATTGGGTTGGAAAG
>JABFRM010000279.1 GCA_013141155.1 Methylococcaceae bacterium
CTTTTAGCCGTTTGCTTGTTTTGTAGTTGGGTGCCTGTCATTGCTTTAAGTTTTGTTTCTGCGGTGTTTTTAAAAGTTTATCCCGTCCTTTTGTTTCCCATTCTTATTGCAAAATATGGCTGGCGTTTCTTATTGTACTTTGTTGTTTTTTCTGCATTATTGTGTTTTTTATTTTGGAATCAACTTTTACAATATGTACCGAATTTGATTGGCAGAGTCGGTTTCGCCGGGCTTGAAGAAAATATTGCACCTCATGCACTGTTTTTTGTAGCATTCTCCTTTTTAAATGAAGTTTTACCGGAGTGGTCTTGGGGTTGGGTAAAAAATGGTTTTTATGTTTTTGCAATTATTTATCTACTAATAAATTTGTATTTTGATTTCAAAATGTATAAAAAAAACATGCTCACAAATAATTTTCATCTAGCTTCAGCCGCGTATTTACCTGCGATGCTTTTTTTCCCTAATCAGGTTTTCACCTATTCAGGTATTATTTTGTTTCTTGTTTTTGTTATTTTAGAAACTTATGCTGTCCAGGTAAAAGAATTAAAAGCTGAAAATATTCTTCCTTTGGCACAAGTTGGAACCATGTTTGGTGCTTCAGCTTATAAAAGTGTTACAGATAACCTTAATTTTCATGCCATTGCACCGTTTTGTTTAGTGGTCATTTCAGTTTATATTCTCTTAATAAAAAGAAAGGTGTTTTTAAAGGCGTATTAAGTTTCCGTTTTACGCCGCGCCAGTGTTATACAAAAATCAACTTCAATTGCAAGTGCTTCGGATGCAGCAATGGCTTGCTGAACGTCTGGATTAGCTTGCCACGCAAAAGGGGTCATCTGTAACAGCGCTATTCTGTGCGTACGATTAGGGTTGATTTCATAATGGATGCGTTCGGTAGCCACGCAGTCAAAACCATCAGGGGCCGCAGGTTCAAGTGCATGTTCGCTTACCTCTGGATAAATAAATGCTTTTAATTGCCATAGATGCCTTGGCCCTGGTGTAACCATCAATAATAAACCTGAAGGTTTTAGCACCCGTTTAACTTCATGCGCATTCGACGGCGCAAAGACGCGCAGCAACAGATCAAAATACTGATTGACGTAAGGTAAACGGTTGGAGCTGGCGACCACAAAATGGGCATCCGGCTGTTTTTTGGCAGCGGCGGCAACCGCAAATTTAGCGATGTCGATACCATGCAACGCTAGCGGGATTTGATCAGCAACGCCACTGGCAACACTGCGACTATAGTAACCTTCGCCGCAACCCACATCTAAAAACTTGAGTGCTTGCTGCTTAGGTGAATGGTTGATAATCATCATCGTCAGGGCTGTTGCCATCTGGGCATAATGACCAGCTTCTAAAAACTCACGTCTAGCGAGCAACATGGGCTTGCTGTCACCAGGTTCTAAAGTGTGTTTATGCTGTACCGGTAAGAGATTAAGATAACCCGCTTTGGCAAGGTCAAAATGATGCCCTTGTTGACAGGCGTACTGTTTTCCTAAAGGTTGCACATTAAGTGCAGTTGCGCAAAGTGGGCATTGATAACCAGTCATTGAGGGCAGTGTCGATTTATTTTAATTCTGCAAGCAGCACTTTATTTTGCTTGCGTTGAAAGCTTAAAAAACGCCAATGTTGTTTAAAATCTAACGCCGCCATCACAAAATATAAACCTTTAAATAATAACAGTGCCTGTTTATTTTGTTGGTTACACGCATCGCCTGCTAACACCGAAATAACCGCTGCTTTCATTTTTTGCTTGAGCGGATGCTGAGCTTTTTCATCTGATGACATCAACAGCTTATGTAAGGTTGGGCTGTTAAACCGATAGATAAACCAACAAAATGCGCGCATTTCTTGTTGAATGGTTTTTTCAAAAGCGCGGGTTAATTGCACTTGTTGCGCGGGTGCTGTTAAGAGGGCATTGACATACACCGCGCCTTTCATACCGGCATTCATAGCCAAAAAAACCCCGCTGGAAAATACTGGATCAACAAACGCGTAAGCATCGCCGATCAGTAAATAGCCCTTCCCCGCTATCTGGCTGGAGCGATAGGAGTAATTACCCGTAGCGCTGGCATCGCTTGCCAGCACCGCATTTTTCATTCGCGCAGCTACTTCTGGAACTTGTTGTAAGGTTTGCAGAAAAAAAGCATTTAACGGTTGTTGGCGCGATTTTAAATACGCAGGCCAACACACGCAACCCATGCTCATCATGCCGTCTTTTAAAGGGATTAACCACATCCAACCGTGTTCAAACCAGTAAATGCTGATATTACCTTCGTCCTGACCAGACCTACGTTCAACGGCATGAAAATGTCCGTACATAGCCGCCATTTGATGGTGCGGATTTTTTTGTTTAATATTAAATCGTTTGGCTAAAAAAGTATCACGTCCAGATGCGTCAACCACGAAACGGCATTGAAATTCTAACGTATCCCCAGCGTGTGTCGTCGCCCAAACTTTTTTAGTGGGCTGTTCCAGTTCAACGCGGTTAACGGTTACGCCCTCAAAGGTAGCCACTCCTTTGGCAGTTGCATTCTTAAATAAAATTTCATCAAACTCGGAACGCCGCACTTCATAGGCAAAAGGATGATCAGGGTTAACGGCTTTGGCGAAATAAAATATATCTTGTGCGGGAGCCGTCACCTCAGAATTAAATTCTGCGGCATATTTTTTAATGCCGATTGCCGCAACTTGCTCTAACACCCCCAGCTTTTCCAGAATAGGCAGATTCAGCGGCAACAAAGATTCACCGATATGAAAGCGCGGATGATGGGCTTTTTCCAATAGACACACCGACCAACCTTGCTCTGCCAACAAACTCCCTATAGTAGTGCCCGCAGGGCCGCCGCCGATAACCAAAACGTCATACTGATTTTGCATACGTTACGCCATTGCACCATTAATGCCGATGATTTGCCCTGAGATATAGGCTGCCTCATCAGAACACAGAAAAGCCGTTAAGGCCGCCACTTCGTCCACCGTCCCAGCCCTTTGCATCGGGACGATTTTTTTGATTAAATCTTGATCGAAACTATCCTTGGTCATGCTCCCTGCAATAATGCCTGGTGCGATAGCATTAACGGTAATGCGTCGTGACGCTAATTCCAGTGCCAGCGCTTTAGTAGCGCCATGCAGTGCGGCTTTTGCGGCGGCATAATTGGTTTGACCACGATTACCCATAATGCCCGCAACGGAGGACATGTTAATAATGCGCCCCCAGCGGGTGCGGATCATAGGCATGAGTAAGGGTTGGGTCACATTGTAAAAGCCGTTAAGTGATACGTCGATCACTTGTGACCACTGCCCATGACTCATACCTGCCAACGGTGCATCACGATGGATGCCGGCATTATTGACAATAATTTGAATCGGATTATTCTCAATCCAGGGCTTTAAGACATTTTGCGCAGCGTCGCTGTCGGTTACATCGAAGGCCAGCGCTTCCGCTGAGCCACCTTGCTGTTGGATGCTTAAAGCGATGGCTTGCGCTTTATCAAATTGTTGATTGCTATGTACGAGAACATGGATCTGTTGTTGCGCCAGTTTATAGCAAATTGCTGCGCCAATATCGCCACTGCCACCCGTGACCAGCGCTATCTTTTGGGTCATAAAGTAATTACCGTCGCTCTGGCTTCGAGCAGTAAATGCTGGTCACTATCCATAATGGTAAAATCATACACGGCACTGTTATGTATTTTTAGTGCAGCATCCGCGGTAATGATTAGCTCGCCATTAACGTCGTTTAGATGGTCGGTATAAAGATGCACATTGCGGGCGGCAGCCAAAAACCCGGGAGATGATTTACCGCTTAATAACCCGCCATGAATTGCCATAGACTGCGCACCGTATTCAATTAAATGAATGGCGGACAGCGTACCGTTAAAGCGCAGTGGATTAGCAGGGTCTTTATGCGTACTGCTACGGCAAATAATCTGTTGATCACCCCAACAATCAACAAAATCAATCAATGACATACTACCGACATGCGGAATTAAATGCGCAAATTGATCTTTGTTGAGCCGTTTATTCGTGATCATCGCTTTATCAATTATCGTAAAAATTAAGCTAATTGTACGGCAATTCGAGGAAAATTTAACTAAACGTATCGGGTATTGTTTATAAAGGGAAAGTGGTTGTGCAACAATAACTCACGACCTCGATATGATGGCGGTGATGCTTGAGCCTAAGCAAGTGAGCAACTATATGTTGCCCACTTACAAAGAATTGCAATCGTTAACAATAGTGGCGTTTATGCTTTTGTCCATTTAGCGGCAAGTTGTGCCGATAATTGACCAAAATAAGTACCCACGACGATGGAGATGGATATAACCAGCAAAGGATTGCTTAATGAAACACCCAGCAACACTTCTTGCGATAATTTGTCGGGGGTTTGTAACAAGTAGGCAAAAGTAGACGAATAACCCAATACGCTGGCGGGAATGGTTGCCAGTTGTGGAATGCTGGCGGCAAGGCACATAACCACTACGGCAACACCGACAGTAATCGCCGTCATAACCGGTACGCCAAGTGCTGTTGTAGCAGGTATTTCCGTCAGTAAAATAGCCGTAATCCAGGCCATGAATACGCCGAAAATGCCGCATACGATGGTGTTTATCAAAGCCTCTTTATTAGCACCCAGGAAAAAATAGGCAGCCCAGGCAATCGTTGCTGCCCAGATAAAAAAGATGCCACTAAGCGGCCCTACGGCTAAAAATGTTGCGAAACAAGCCAGACCACCGATACTTAAAGAGAGCGCTGTAAGTTTGTCCATTATCTATCTCCAAAATCCCACCTCATGGATAGTTTTGCCAGATTTCACATTGAGGGGGGGCTACGAAATCTAACGATTTGAATTTACCGAGTAACCGAGTGCAAGCTCGATAGCTCGAATGTTAGCAGAGATTTGTATTGAGAGAAATATTTAAGTTTAAAAAACGTGCCTTAATGTCAAAAACCTCGGTCATGGAGTTGTATATTCTTAATAATCAGTCTACTATAGAGCCAATGATTACTGTGTCCCGCAATTTTTTGGTTATTTTTCTAGTCCTGCTGCAATTGTTTGCACCGCTGGTGCATGCGCATGTTGATGAACCGTTTTTAAGTAACGGATTACATTTGCCTGGGCTTGAAAATCCTACTGCGGCACTTAACACCCCGACTTTACACGCACAACAGTGTACTTTTAGCTCTAACCATCTCGTCGTCAGTATTGAATCTGGCGTAAAAGACAAGCACCTTAAAAATCACTTAAATAATGACAATGGTGATTATATTCATCAGGCCGCTTTTGTTTTTAATGCGGTGAATGTTGCAACCGACAGTAATTTTTCACCCCATGTTATTTCGATTGCCCAATCGTCATGTACTCCGCTATATGCTCCGCGCGCACCCCCTCTAATCTAATTCTCATTTTTTAAATTCTCACTGAGAATTCGCTGGTTTAATTTTCAACTTTTTTCTTATTGTGCGGCTTTTCGTCGCCGGAGCTTTTTACTATGGTTTTCTCTAACCTGTTACGAGGGCGTTTGCTGTTTTTGTTAGCGGCACCCTTGATGACTCCCCCCTGTCTTGCGCTGCCGCCCTTACCTGCGTTGCCACCGCCACCCGTGACAGATGTATCTACACCAGTACCTGAACTCATTGTTGATTACGACGCACAACACCAGAGTGATATCGCGTCTACTGACGTTAAGTCTACCTTTGTCAGTCACAACGATCCCATTGAAATAGATCCTAAGCTGAAATTAGTAAATATTGTTGCAGCTACCTTTGAAAAAACGCCGGATGCCAGTTGGTTGGACGCCTTAGAAAAAGAAGCCGTCACGTTGCGTGGACGTGGCGACAGTTGGACGGCTGGCGCATCACAAGCAGGATTGCGTTATCAAGAAGCCACCAGCGGCACCTTGCATTATATAGATGCGACAATACAAGTGCCATTATGGAATATCGGCCAACGCGATGCCGAACAACGGGTGGCAACATTCGCTGGCAACCAGGCACTTGCACAAGCTGACGCACTGAAATTAAGGGTAGCGGGATTAGTGCGTAATGCCTTATGGGCAATTGCACTGGCAAGCTTAGATTATGAGCAAACGCAAATTGAAGTAAGAACACTTGAAAAATTGTTAGCAAAAGTTGCGCGGCGGGTTGAATTAGGTGATTTACCCCGCGCGGATGCGCTATTGGCTAAAACAGAACTGTTGCAAAAACACTCAATACTGGCGATGACTGAGGCAGAACTCATGCACGCTCGTAAACGCTATCTGAGCATCACCCAGGGAGCAAAGCTGCCTGGAGAGTATCAGGAGCTGCTGGTAAATTTGACCAGTATTCAACAAAATCATCCGGTATCAATCGCAATTAATAGTCAAATTGAACGCAAACAGGCCGAAATTAAAGCGGCAGCTTTAATAGGTTCTGGGCAAACGTCTGTGGCAATAGGGATTAACAGTGACGAAGGTAATGATTCACGCAGTAACAAAACCGAAAGTTTTAATATTGGCGTAACCGTACCGTTTGGCGGCGAGGCGCATACGCTTAATCCACATCTTGCCGCGCTTAATGTCGAGTTAAACAAGTTATTTGCGGAACGTGAACAACTGCTGCGCGATTTGGAACTGGCGCATCATGAAGCTGAACATAATATGGAAGTCAATCGGGTGGAGCTGGGCATCGCCAAAGAACTGCAAACGGTTGCACAAGAACATTTACGCATGACTGAGCTGAGCTTTTCGGTCGGTGAAATCAATCTCATGGATTTGCTTAAAATTCAAACCAGAACCCAACAAGCGGTTCTTAATGCTAAACAACGTGCAGTCATGCTACAGCGCGATATAGCCCTTTATAATCAAGCCGTAGGCATATTACCATGAATAAGATTAATCAATTAACTGCCCTTAAATTAATCACGACCCTGTGTTTTGCAAGTTTTGCTTATGCTACATCGGCGGACAATACCATAAAAATTACCCCTGAGCTGATTGGCAACCTAGGCGTGACACTGGGGCAATTAACGCCTGTTTCAAGTGTGCCTTTGTTATCTGCACCGGCTAAAGTGACGATCCCCCCCGCACATGAACACGTTGTGAGTGCTTCGCAGGCGGGATTAATCGTTAAGCTTAACGCATCAGTAGGTGATAAAGTCAATAAAGGGGCGGTATTGGCGCAAATTACCAGCCCTGATTTATTAGCATTGCAAGGGCGATACTTAAAAGCAAACAGCGTTTTACAATTAGCGGCTGCGACTTATCAACGGGATATTCGTCTGCTGAAAGACGGTGTGATCGCAGGCCGCCGCGAGCAAGAAACGCTGAGTGCCTATAATGCAGCGGTGCTGGACGTGAATGAAGCCAAGCAGTTACTGGAAATCGCCGGTATGACGGCGGCAGATATTCAACTATTGAAAGATAAGCATCAATTCACCAGTCAATTCATGATTCGTGCACCAGTCACTGGCGTTATTCTGGAGCGCATGGCAACGGTCGGTACGCATATTGATATGCTGGCACCGCTGTATAAATTGGCTAACCTAGATGAGCTGTGGGTAGACATTGCCATTCCGCAGGAAAAAATCGGTAGCATTAAAATTGGCGACTCGGTGTTGATTGAAAACACGGCTGTTCAGGCTGAAATAAAACTATTGGGGCAAAGCGTTAATCCAGATAATCAAACCTTGCTGGCGCGTGCTGTGATTAAAGGTACGCAAGTAGCCGTGCGCGCAGGGCAGCGTGTGAATATTCAGATTGTGCAAGCTTTAGGCAGTGTGGCGTTTAAAGTGCCGAATACCGCGATTGCCCAAAATGCAGGTAAGGCATACCTTTTCGTGCAATCACCCAGCGGTTTTACCGTTAGCCCTATTCAGGTGGTGGGTAAGTTAAGTAACGAATCCATTATCCAAGGTGAATTTAAAGGCGATGAAAAAATAGCGGTCAAAGGTGCGGTTGCCCTGAAAGCCAATTGGCTAGGCTTAGGGAGCGAAGAATAATGTCAGGATTAATTCGCTTTGCATTAAGCCAGCGCATCCTCGTCCTGCTGGCGGTATTTTTGTTGGCAGGCGGCGGTTATTATGCGTTTAAACATATTCCCATTGATGCGTTTCCCGAAGTGTCACCGACACAGGTCAAAATCATTGTCAAAGCCGCAGGGATGACCCCCGAAGAAATTGAAGCGAGAATTACCGCACCGATTGAGGTGGAGTTACTGGGCATTCCGCATCAAACCATGTTGCGTTCGATTGCCAAATACGCGCTCACCGACATTACCGTCGATTTTGAAGAAGGCACAGATATTTATTGGGCTAGGCAACAAATTGCCGAACGTTTAAATACCCTGTGGGGTAATTTACCCGCAGGGGTCAGTGGCGGTATTGCACCGATGACTACGCCGCTGGGGGAAATGTTCATGTTCACTGTGGAAGGCGGCGGTTTAAGCCTGATGGAACGCCGTGACTTATTAGATTGGGTGATACGCCCCGCATTGCGGACGGTATCGGGCGTGGCGGATGTCAATTCCTTAGGCGGGATGGTACGCAGCTTTGAAGTGATTCCTAACAACACCCAATTATCTGCCAGAGGCATCAGTATTGATCTGTTGATGCAAGCCTTACAACGCAATAACAGCAACGATGGTGCAGGGCGTTTGACTGATGGCGAAGAGGCATTAATTGTACGTGCTGAAGGGCGCATCAAAACCTTGGAGGATGTTAAAAGCATTGTCGTAGAGGCGAAAAATGGCGTACCGATTAAGATCAGCGATGTCGCGGAAGTGAAAATTGGCGCGTTGACGCGCTACGGCGCGGTGAGTAAAAACGGTGAAGGTGAAGCGGTTACGGGCTTGGTGTTAAGTTTACGCGGTGCGAATGCACGGCAGACCATCGTAGGTATTGAGGAAAAACTGGCTGAAATCAGCAAAGGTTTCCCCAAAGGTGTTACCGCAAAAGTCTTTTATAACCGAGGTAATTTGGTAGATAAAGCCGTAGACACCGTGTTTCATGCGCTGTTGGAAGCGATTGTCTTGGTGGTGGTATTGCTGATCTTATTTTTGGGTGATTTGCGCGCAGCCCTAACCGTGGCTTTAGCCTTGCCATTGGCGGCGATGTTTACGTTTATCTTGATGAATGCGATGGGCATGTCGGCTAATCTCATGAGTTTAGGTGGCTTGGCGATTGCCATCGGCATGTTGGTGGATGCGGCAGTGGTGGTGGTGGAAAACCTCATCACCCATTTGGCGCACACCGAAAAAGCCCAGCGCTTGCCGCGTCTGCATGTGATTTATCGTGCCGCGCGTGAGGTTGCCGCACCCGTGACTTCAGGTATTTTGATTATTATCATCGTATTTTTGCCGCTGCTGACATTGCAAGGTCTGGAAGGTAAATTATTTACCCCTGTGGCGTTGACTATCGTATTTGCCTTAAGTGGCTCGTTGATTTTATCGCTAACGGTGATTCCGGTTATCGCCTCGTATTTGTTAAAAAACGTTTCGCACGAAGAGCCGTGGCTGCCCAGACAATTACAAAAACTGTATCAACCCGCGTTGTTATGGTGTTTGAGTAATAGCAAAAAAGTCTTTGTCGGCGCGGGTATTTTATTAGTGGCAACGGGCGTGGTGTTTTCGCAAATCGGCAGCACTTTTATGCCCACCATGGACGAAGGCGACATTATCGTCCAACTGGAAAAACTGCCCTCGATTACCCTCGCGCAATCAGTGGCGCTGGATATTCAGGTACAAAAAAACCTGCTGAAAAACGTGCCAGAACTTGCCACAGTGGTATCGCGCGTGGGTTCGGACGAATTGGGGCTAGACCCGATGGGCTTAAACGAAACCGATACGTTTTTGGTACTGAAACCTAAAAGCGAATGGCGGCAACACAGTAAGGAGGCGTTGATTGAAGACATCCGTAAAGTCATGGAGCAAACGCCCGGCATTGCCTTTGGCTTTACCCAGCCCATTGAAATGCGCGTATCTGAAATGCTCACCGGCACGCGAGGTGATTTGGCAGTGAAGTTGTTTGGCCCCGATTTGGCGGTGTTAAATGAAAAGTCGCAGCAAATCGCTGAAGTGCTTAAAAAAATTAGTGGCTCCAGCGACGTATTCGCCAAACAAAATAGCGGGATGCAGTTTTTACAACTTGCCATAGATCGGTCAGCAGCAGGTGCTTGGGGGCTGGACAGTGATACCATTGAAACCTTGTTACGCGCACAGATTGAAGGCTTAAACCTCGGCATTGTGCAAGAAGGTATCAAACGCACGCCGCTGATTTTGCGTGGCAACAGCGACACATCCAACTTTGAAAACCTGCAAATTACCTTACCGAATGGCGGACATATTCCCATCACCGCGATTGCCAAACTAGAAAAAGTAGAAGGTGTGGTCGGTATCGGCCGAGAAAAAGGGCAGCGGTTTGTGGTGGTCAGAAGCAACGTACAAGACCGCGATTTGGTCGGCTTTGTCGATGAGGCACGTAAAAAAGTGGCAGAACTTGTGCAGTTGCCGACTGGCTACACGCTGGAATTCGGCGGACAGTTTGAAAACCAACAACGCGCGGCGGCAACTTTAACCTTAGTCGTCCCCATTGCGCTGGGGCTGATTTTTTTATTGCTATTTTCCACTTTCGGCTCGGTACGGCAGGCGGTGTTGGTGTTATCCAATATTCCGTTGGCAATGGTTGGCGGTGTGTTTGGCTTGTGGGTGTCGGGAGAATATCTGTCCGTACCTGCCTCGGTCGGTTTTATCGCCCTGCTAGGGATCGCGGTACTCAACGGCGTGGTGATGGTCAGCTATTTCAATCAGTTGTTGGCAATGGGTACGGAAATGACCAAGGTAGTAACGCTCGGCTCAGCGCGGCGGTTACGACCTGTATTGATGACCGCCAGCATCGCTGCGTTTGGCTTGATTCCACTACTATTTGCGACCGGCCCCGGTTCTGAAATCCAAAGGCCGCTCGCCATCGTGGTCATCGGCGGTTTAGTGTCATCAACCTTTTTGACGCTATTTTTATTGCCAATCTTGTTTAAATTATTTGGTGTTGCCAAAGCTAACGAAAAGGGAGCAGCCGCATGAACGAAGCAGAATATCTCGTAACCCTTAATGTACCGTTAAGTCTGGAAGATGCAGTGGTGGATTGCCTTTTACTGCTAGAAGCAGAACGCGGCTTTAGCAGCTTTGCCGTTAATGCCCACCATCATGAAGCGAAAGGCTTGTCGCTGGTGGAACAAGTGGCGGGGCGGCAAAAAGCCCTGCGCTTTCAGATTTATGTCTCAGAGGCAGGCTTGCAGGATTTGTTAGCGCAATTACGGGAAGAATTTACGGGCGGGAATATTCAGTATTGGGTGTTGCCGATTGTAGAGCAGGGGGTGATTTGATCATGCGGGACTTGACAGATACCCTACCCTGCCCGACAAATGTCGGATCAATTACCCGACATTTGTCGGTATCAAAACCGACATTTGTGGGGGTTACTTGTACAACTCCCCCTTGTACAATACAACCGCACCAATTAAACCATTAGAGTTACTGATGTTACGCGGCATGATCGGAAGTCGGGGTTCAAGCCCGACAATAATTCGCCATTCTTTACACGTCTTCATCTTTACGCAGCGCATGGTCAAGATAATCGGTACGTTATTTTTAGCCATACCCTTAAATATAACAACATGGGCAACTAAATTGTAAACCCTATTACGCACAGGTAAAAAAATGACCACAAATGGAACATCGCCAAAACAAAAACACTATAAAATTAAAGCCGACGCACAGTAGTGGATCCCTTGTTACGTTGATAAAATTAAATTATTGGGCTTATGGGAAACAAGTAGCTACCTTGAAATTTTATTTAAGCCGTCGCCACGAGCAGAGTGGTTCGTTGATTTAGGTGTTGGGAAGGATTGCTTTATGGTTTCAAAGCTTTATGTATCCGACGGCAGCATTGGTTTTGCTAATGGTCGTCATAGAACAAAATGGCAAATTCGGTCTGGCTACGCCTCTATTCTTGTAAGCATTCAAGATACAGACGTAGCTTATGCTAAAAAGATTGGGCTGGTTATACGAGAAGTTTCTGAAAGTGATTTTCTTGTAGTCAAATTAGCGCCTCTAACAATGCGTGGTGATGAGCGATGGTGATTTGCTAAAGTATGGTAACGAAAAATGTTAGCCTCAGTTCCCAAACAAATCCCCCAGCCAAGAATCTGACACTTCCGGTTCCGGTTCCGGTTCCGGCTCAGGTTCTGGTTTTACGGCTGCTTCTGAGCATTCAGATTTTTCGGTCGGTGCCGACCCCGTAATAAACGGATAAGCAACACTGCCAGCACAGCCTTCTTCTGAAAGTTTACCGTTGGCGGCATTAATCCACACGGTTTCGATATTATCAGGTGCAATTAAGCTCACGGGTTGTTTGGCAATGGCTTTCATTAAGGTGATCCAGATCGGTAATGCACCCGTGGCGCCGGATAATCCGGCGGGTTTGTTATCATCCCGCCCAGTCCAAACCACTGATAAGTAATCACCGCTGTAACCTGCAAACCAACTGTCGCGTGCTTCATTAGTGGTGCCGGTTTTACCAACTAGCTCCAAATTGCGCGGCAGTAGCGTATACGCCGATTTGGCCGTACCGGTACGCATCACTTCCTGCATAATGGTGTTGGTAATATACGTGGCGGCAGGATCAACGGCTTGATGCACGGTGAACGGATAACTTTGCAATGATTTCCCCTGGGCATCAATGACCGCCCGAATCGCGCGTAACTTGGTGGAAAAACCATCACCAGCCAGGGTTTGATACATTTGCGTGACTTCAAACGGGGTTAATTCTGAAGAACCCAACAACAAGGAGGGGAAAAGCTCCAGATCACGGGTGACACCTAAGCTTTGCATAGTTTTGATGACTTTATCAATCCCCAAATCCATACCAATCCTGACGGTTGCCAGGTTATAAGAGTTTGCCAGCGCTTTGTGAAAAGACACGGCACCGTGTTCTTTATGATCGTAATTATGCGGCTCCCAAGCTTTATCTTGCTTGCCTTGTATCTTGATTACGGTATCACTCACGGGGGTGATAATGGTGTAGCGGTCAGGGTATTCTAATGCCGTCAAATAGACCACGGGTTTAACCAGTGAACCAATCGGACGGCGCGCATCTAACGCTCGGTTAAACCCAGCATCTTGCGGTTGGCTACCGCCCGCCATCGCGACGATTTCACCGCTGTCGCGCCGCGTGACCAGTGCCGCCGTTTGTAATTGCTGGATTTTGGCGCGTTTTTCCAATTCCGGCAATTTTTGCGCAATCGCCTTATCTAACGCATCTTGTACCGGTACATCCAGGGTGGTAAAAATGCGTAGGCCTTCCGAGGTTAAATCTTCTTCATGATAGGTTTCACCTAATTGTCGCTTAACCAAATCCAAAAATGCCGGATAACGATTGCTGGCACGGTGTTGATAAGGAATAAGGTCAAGCCCCATATTCTGCGCTTCAGCACTTTGTGGTGCGGTAATATAGCCCTCCGCCTCCATTTCCTTTAACACCAAATTACGGCGATTAAGCGCACGGTCATCTTTGCGCCTAGGGTCATAATAAGATGGGCCGCGCACCAACGCCACTAACATGGCGACCTGATGCAAAGGCAAGCTCTGGAGCGGTCTGCCAAAATAAAATTCACTGGCCAGCCCAAAGCCATGTACTGCGCTGGCTCCATCTTGACCTAAATACACTTCATTTAAATACGCTTCTAAAATTTCCTTTTTTTCATACCGATATTCTAAAATTAACGCCATAAAAACTTCTTTTAGTTTACGGCTCAGGCTACGCTCAGAATTTAAATAAAAGTTTTTAATCAACTGCTGGGTAATGGTGCTGCCACCTTGCTCAATGCTGCCCGCGCGCACATTTGCCCACATCGCACGCGCGATAGCTCGAATTGAAACACCATGATGTTGATAAAAATCGCGGTCTTCAGTTGCCAATAAGCCTTGTACCAAAGCTTGCGGTGTTTGATCCAATTTAATTAACACCCGATCTTCTTTACGGCTGGGATAAAAGCTGCCGATTTGAATGGGATCCAATCTGACCACCGCCAGTGGTTTTGTAGTTTCGGCATTAACAATTTGCGTGATGGCATTATCGGCAAAATTAATTGTAAGTGACTGGCTGTCTTGTTGTTGATCAGGAAAACGAAAGGCGCGGGTGCGCACGTTGATTTGTCCGCCTTGCTTAAAATACGTCCCTTCAGAAGACAGTTGCGTATCCAAGCGATAGCGCAATTCCTGTAACACTTTTTCAAAAGCTAATGAACTGGTTGCATAACCCGTATAAAACTCAATGGCATTGGCATACACATAGGCTGGCATCGCCCAGCGCTTACCTTCAAACTGTTTGCGTACATGATAATCAAGATAGCCAATATAAGATGCCAACATAAACAAGCCAATGGCTAAGCCGCTGAATGCCATGTATTTAAACAGCCGTTTAAATACACTGGGTCGTCGCGGTGGCGGCGTGGATGTTTGCCGGTATCTTGGCCTGACCGCTCTTAAAGATTGCCGACTTGAGCTGGACGTTGTTTTGTTGGGCATGTTATAAAAACCAATTCATCAGAAGCTAAAAAGTAACTATTCATTAATATCTTAACAAAATCCTGGTCGCTAAGAATGAAGTTATTTTTAGCGGCATTTTTGAATAGGCGTAAATGATCAGTCTAAAATGAATGTGATTACTTAAACCTAGCGGGTGCTATTAATGCACTGGTTAAGCTTGGGGCATTGACCAGCATAGTTTAATGCCTTTCTTAATATCCCCAAAATTTGGTATTTTTGCCCTTAAATAATGGTAATACTTCACAGAATTCACAATTTATTTACTGTATAAAGTAGACAATCCTTTTACATTTACAGCCAGCATCCACCTTCCCTCTATAAAAAGGATCTTATGTGGTGCATGGACGCACATTTTTTTAATACGCTGATGTAAAAGAACGTCCCATTTCATTATCCTAAAGTGAGGAATGTCAAAATGAACAATCAACTAATTAATTTTCTTAATGATGGAATCGGCTTTGGCCGGGTAATAGATTTCTTAAAAACACTGGCTGGAGGAGACGCTGAAATGCCGTTGGCTGAAGTCTTGATTATCAGCCGAGTGTTGTTTGTCGTAGTCATGTTCGGTTTTGTCGGCTATTTTTTTGACCGGATGAAACAGTCGGTGTCCACCAGAGAAATCAAAACAACAAAAAACAAGCAAGCAAGATAAGGCCGTTTTCTTTAAGCACTTATTGCATAGTAAAAGTGCAATGCACTACGGCCAAATGTGTGGATTCAAATTGCATCCAATGTAAACGATAACCAATAGAAATAAAATATTTGCATAGCACTAAAAATGTATCTATAATGGCCACTTTGCTGGTGTAGCTCAGTTGGTAGAGCAGCTGATTTGTAATCAGCCGGTCAGGAGTTCGAATCCCCTCACTAGCTCCAAATAATTTAAGGGTTTAGATTTTTATCTAAACCTTTTTTTTGTCTGTGATTCAGTAATTCGCCATTACATTTTATAGTTGGCGAGTCTTGCGCACATTTGGCAATAGCGTTTCTTATTGCGTTGAGCGCTTCAGTAAATGCCAGAGCGAGCGCACATTTGATTCAGGTTTTGATAACCGTAGTGTGATGGTAATTTCCTCAAGCGCAGCAAGTATCCCGATGACTGCGGCAATTCGAAAAGGCCAGGCTATTTCCCAGAGAAATAAGAGGTACAAGCTCGATCCCATGGCAGCGGCGGCGAATTTTACCGCCCAGGTATGATAACTGGTAAAGCAGCCAAATTTACAAAATCCCACCAACGCGGGTATCAAACAACTGGCTAAAAACAGGGCGACGTAAAGCTGTTCTTGTTTGACAATTGCCGGCCATAACCACCAGCTTGCTAATGCGATGGTGAGATAAATCACCACATCTGCCCAGCTATCTAAGGTCGCACCAAAGGGAGAGACTTGTCCTGTTAGCCGAGCAGCAAGGCCATCCAGTAAATCACTTAAAAACGATAACGCCAATAACCCCATAAAAAGCCATCCATGGCCATGCCAAGCCAACCATAACAACACAGGTGCGGCAACAAAGCGAAAGCCAGTCAATAAGTTGGGCAAGTTGAATAGGGCGTATTGTGAAGATTGTGTGTCGTTCATAAGTTAAAGCGGGCGGTTAGCGGGATGTGATCAGAAAGCGTGCGCCAAGGGGTTTGTCCTAAACGCTCACAAGCAATGGGTCTTAAGCCTCGATAATAAATGCGATCCATCGGCAATACTGGCAACCAAGCTGGAAAGGTACGCGCAAAACGTCCTTGTGTTTCTTGAAAAATTTCTTGTAACCCTAGATGTTCATGAAAATGGCGTTCGATGCGTCCACACCAGTCATTAAAATCACCCGCAACAATTAAAGGCGCATCGTGTGGCACATGGCTATCAATCCGATCACACAAACGAGTCACCTGCTTTAAACGTTCACGACCGGTCAGCCCAAAATGCAAGCAGACGATATGCAGCACTTGATTATTTTGGGGTAGACGAATAACGCCATGTAAAAGACTGCGGCTCGCCCAGGGATAAGGCGATACATCAATATTTTCCCAACTTTCAAAAGGGAACTTACTTAAAATGGCATTGCCATGATGACCAAATTTATGATTAACATTTTGACCATACACATGAAAAGGCCAAGTGCCTTCTGCGAGAAACTCAAATTGCGACAATACTGGCCAGTTGGCAATTTTTTGTTCATGTTTTTGATGCTCACCCTGCATTTCTTGAAGCAACAACAGGTCGGCGTGCGTGGACAGTAAGGCTTCCCGAATTTGATGCAACACGAAGCGCCGATTGCCCGCATTAAAGCCTTTATGAATGTTATACGTTAATACTTGCAATCCTGTCGTATTCATGGACACGGTATGGGTTTATGATGAAAGTTTTAACGCTTAATAAGGGCGTTTGCGAATATGTAATCTATATAGGATAGGAGAGGCAAACTCTTCAATTAAGAAAAATAAGCCTATTATCAATGCAATCTCAGTAGTGCTTATATCAAGGTGGTCGTTTAACAGCCAAATCGGCAATAACGATTCTGGGACGGTATCCAGACCTCGAGCGTGGCTGCTTTCAGCATTGCCGCGTCGGCGTTTTAAAAAGCTAGCCAACAAATCACCCGCCATAGTTAAAAGACCAAACAGTAGGCCGGTAAAAGCATTTAAGCCTATGAAAAACGATACACTGGTGGTTAATAATACCGCGAAAAAGCAGCCTCGCCAGGTTTTGGTGTCACCGAATAAGCGCTGTTGATCGGGCATCTTAAGGCCGTTATCAATAGGCCATGCCCAGCGCTTATCCAGGATTTTATTCACAATAACCGGCACACCATTAGCAACCAGCAGCAATACTAACGCCTGAAAAATGCAACCCCAACATAGGGCTAACAGTGTCATATCGAAAATACTTGTATCCATTTGACCTAAAATAGCAGAGTGTAGCCAGTTAGCCGTTCTTGTCCTAATTGCCGCAATGATCTGGCAGGTAAGGTGAGATTCTACGCTGTAAATATAACACACATGCGAATGGCATGCTTGTGGCGGCGTCGTTGGCAACGCACTGTGGTGCTGATGTTATTAGCTGGACAAACTGCATATTTGAACTATAGTTATCTCAACCCTCCTGCGATGTCCCTGGATGGACAAGGATCGCTAAAGGCAGGATGCCGTCAGTAACAAATAAACGTTTTTAT
The DNA here is from genome assembly GCA_013141155.1 of Methylococcaceae bacterium. Classification (GTDB taxonomy): domain Bacteria; phylum Pseudomonadota; class Gammaproteobacteria; order Methylococcales; family Methylomonadaceae; genus SXIZ01. The sequence continues at coordinate 17,746 of JABFRM010000279.1, forward strand.
GGATACGAAATCAACTGCGCATTTAAGTGGCTTACCCAAATTTTTAGTGCAACATCATCTTTTAGCTGCTCAGGACGTACACAAACACATTGAGGATGCTAAAAAAAAGAAGACCCCTATCATTAGCTATTTGGTTGCCCATAAGCTGATTGATGCCGCTACTTTTGCCTCCTTGGCGTCTGTGGCTTTTGGGTTGCCCTTATTAGATTTAAATGCCTTTGATAGCCGTAGTTTACCCAGTAAAGTGGTCAATGAAAAACTGATTAGTCAGCATCATGCTTTACCGTTGTTTAAACGCGGCAATAAGCTGTTTATCGCGGTTTCAGACCCCACCAATTTTCAGGTATTGGATGAAATTAAATTTCATACTCGACTGAATACTGAAGCGATTCTGGTGGAAGAAGACAAACTGGCGAAATTGATTGAAACCTCCTTAGAAGCCGCTGATACCAGCATGAAGGATATGCTTGACGGTGATCTGGACAATATCGAGATCACTGGCGGCGACCAGGAAGCGAAAGCGGCTGAGCGGGATTCAGATATTGACGATGCGCCGATTGTGCGTTTTGTGAATAAGATTTTGCTCGATTCCATCAAAAAAGGCGCCTCGGATATTCATTTGGAGCCGTATGAGAAAAATTTCCGTATCCGCTATCGTGCCGATGGTATTCTCACCGAAATCACCAGTCCACCGGCGGCACTGGCTAATCGAATAATTTCCAGGATTAAAGTCATGTCCAAAATGGATATTGCCGAGCGGCGTGTGCCACAGG
>JABFRM010000152.1 GCA_013141155.1 Methylococcaceae bacterium
CCAGGCATTCAGGGGAACGGGTTCATCGGTGAGTTTACGTAAGCGGTTGCCCAACCATTCAAACAAGGAACCTTTAAAATCCGGTTCAATTTCCAAACACCGCTCGGCGGTTTGTGGCACAGGGACATAATGTTTGCGGAGCTGTTTCGGCAGATTTTTGATCAGCGCCACCACTTTTTCCTGCAACATGCCCGGCACTAGCCAATCAAACACTTGCGCCTGCATTTGGTTAAGCTGATACCCAAAAGTGCGGGTACAAGTGCACGGGGATAATCGTGGTCACGCCGTCTTCTTCATGCCCCGGCTCGAACCGGTAATGCAGGGCAATGCTGAGATTGCCGACTTTTTTATAGTCAGGGAAATCCCATTCGTTAACGTGTCCTTCCTGTTCGCGGGTCAGGTCTGCTTTGGTCAAAAATAGCAGTTTAGGATTTTCCCGCTCAACAGTTTTGCGCCATTTATCGAGCGTGATGCCACTGACTACTGACTCGGGCAGTTTTTGCTCATAAAAGTGGTACAGCCATTTCTCATCGTTGCTGTTCGGTAAAGGTCTTCCAAATGTTTAAAAAGGTCAGAAAGTTCGAATCCACGCCCGATTGGCATAAACGGTAGTTTGCTTTGAATTGATTCCAAAATAAACCGTGACACAGCTCACAAAAATGAAAAATATCCCACGCCAATGTAAACAGTTGATTTGTGAAATGTTGTCTACTATGAATTTTAATATCAATGACTTACAAAAATACATAGCTGTTTGCAGAGTATAAACAGCGGAATAAACACAAACAAAGCGATTGCCCCTACTTTTATTTATTCTCACTTGTACTACGCTTAACGTCACAAACTAATTGATGGACTTCGTTACAGATTAAAAGGAACCACTATGACTGGCAATTCTCAAACCATCGCGCAAACTTTTAGCCAAGCCAAGCCAAGCCAAGCCAAGCCAAGCCAAGCAATGAAGAATATAAAAAGAATTATTGTGCTTATATTTATTTTACTTTTTCAAGTATCCAGTTTGGTTTTTGCCGACAATGCTGTCGATTCTTTTGATATCAAGGGAGTCCACCTTGGCGATAATTATAATCAAATAAAAAATAAATTGCCTTGTAACAATGTAAAAACTTCAGCCATTGGTGAAATGCAATGGATTCGTCAGGTAGGGTGTGGCGGGTATACGATATTTGGTCAAGAATTTGTTATTAACTTTGATCATGATAGTAATGTGGTTTCCGTAGTTAGGAATCAAAAATTTGAGGTTGAGCCAAATTTTCAAAAAATAAAAGAACAAATATATTCAAAATATGGTGAGCCAGATGCTATAGGGAGTATTAGAACAGGTATCGCTAATCCAAATAATGGCAGCGAAGAAAGTTTTTGCTGGGGATATTGTTCTAATAAAAATGGGGACACTCCTTATTTTGAGGGGAGTAGCGCTGAGCCCACTAATCAAGGACTGTCATTTAATGTTCGATATTATTCATATCCTAAATTGAATCAAGCTGGGGTTGAAATTTACAACGACTATGAAATCCACTTTATGTTAGAAAACCATATTTTGTCTAAAGCAAATGATGAATGGATAGAGCAAGAAGGAATAAAGTATAAAGATAAGCTCAAAGATAAAGCGTCTAATCTAGCCCTATGAATTTATAAATTCAACCCGTAAGGCAAGTCCGTAAGGCAAGTCCGTAAGGCAGAACTCTTTAGAGGTTACTCCCAATGTCAAACGGCTCGTTTATCGTAAATATTCGATTAAGCTGATGCTTTAAGGTGGGCAATAAACTGCCTACTTGGCTAATTTCTTATAAATATCAATATATAAATGATAAAAATATATTCAGTCATATTGTTGTTTTTAGCCATTAACGTTAATGCAGATAGTACTTTTAAAAAGCCTTTTCCGGTATGTTCTAATATTCAAAGCTATATGGCTTATGAAATTTCGGCTATGGTTAATGAACGTTGTGATGCTAAAGGCGTTTCAATAAAAATTAAAAACCTTCATAACTATTTTAATTCTTTATTATCCACAAATGAAGCCTCTCCTTTTGAATGTAGCCTTACCTGTTTGACGATAGCGCTAACAAATGATATGAACCTGAAAGACTGTGTGAATAATTTAATTGTGGAGCCTTTTACTCGATGTTCAAGTTTTTAAGCCTAGGAACGCAGTAAAAAACCGATTAAGCGAAATTTGTGTAGAATCCGATCTATTTCAACAATATGTTGATCTCAGAACCTGCGCACTTCGTAAAAACCTTTGTCACCGATTTAGATACTGCATTGGGAAAATTGAAACCCAATGCCAAACTGTCGCAACTGCAAAGACTCTGGCTTGGAATTTGTTTGACGGGAATGTTGTTGACAAACACGGTTTGCTGGGCAAAGTTCGAGCGTGCTAGTTTAGGTGGATATAGTGTTGCCTCGCTTTCATGGATGTTTCGTGAAGCCAAGATCGCTTGGAGTCACTTACTGCAGGCGAGTGTGACGGTCATTTTGACACGGTATGGGATTACTGAGGGTGTTCTAGTAATTGATGAGTCCGACCGAGCACGGTCAAAGAGCACCAAGCGTATTCATAAGGTGCACAAGCAAAAGCACAAAGCGTCAGGGGGTTATGTCAACGGCCAGACGATTGTTTTAGTGTTACTGGTCACGCAGTCGATCAGTATCCCGGTGGGATTTGCTTTTTATATGCCTGATCCCGTGCTGACGGCTTGGAATAAGGAAGATAAGCGCTTAAGAAAACAGCGTGTGGCAAAAAAAGACCGCCCTGTCATGCCGAAACGCAACAGTTTATATCCAACAAAAACGCAGCTTGCTTTGCGGCTATTGACGGCGTTTAAAGAGGCTCACGGTAATATCAAGATAAAGGTAATCCTCGCTGACGCATTGTATGGTGAAGCAGGCTTCATAAATGCTGCCGCACAAATTTACGGCAACGCACAAATTGTTAGCCAGTTGCGGGGGAACCAGAACATTAAATACCGAGGCAAAAAATGGACGTTGAAGGATTATTTCAATACTGTCAACAAAGGCGTTGACGTAACCTTGCAAGTGCGAGGTGGTGAACACGTCAAAGCGACAATAAGCTGTGCGCGCCTAGAGGTGACGGCACATGGCAAGAAGCGTTTTGTGATTGCCCTAAAATATGACGGCGAAAATGATTACCGTTACTTGGTGGCAACGGATATGACGTGGCGTGCAATGGATATTGCTCGAGCCTACACTTTGAGGTGGCTTGTGGAGGTTTTTTTTGAAGACTGGAAACTTTACGAAGGATGGGGGCGTGAGGCCAAGCAATTTGATGAAGAAGGATCAAGCCGTGGCCTGATCCTGAGTCTGTTACTTGACCATTGCCTCCTCCTTCACCCAGAGCAGACAGCCCGCATAGAGAACAAACTGCCCGCTTATACCGTAGGTAGCCTACAAAGAAAATCTCAAATGGGTGTGTTACTGGAATTTATCAGAACATTGTTGGAGCATGATCGTCCAGCTGATAAGCTCAAAGAATTGGCCACACTTGTGGAAGATGTTTTTCAGTTATTGCCCTCTAGGAGCCTGTCGGACAGGATTTGGCATTCTTAGCATTGCTTAGCCATTACGGATTTTTAGTGGCAATAATTCTTCGGTTCATTAACTGACTTATCACTATTTCACTTTGAAATGGCGACGTTTTA
>JABFRM010000101.1 GCA_013141155.1 Methylococcaceae bacterium
CCTTGATGCCAAAGCTTTTGCGGCACGCTGGGGCATGCAAGGGTTTTCGGCATGTGGCACTTTGTTTGCGACCCCCGCCAGTGCGGCCAGTTTAGCCGCCGTGCAAGCCTTGATTGGCGATGCAGAAGGTCGTGGCGTGACCCGGATCGATAATTTATTGGTGTGTCGCGCCTTAGACAGCCGTAGCGATCGGTTGCGGGGATTTTTTGAACAAGTATGGGCGATTGTCCGGCCGGACACCCTGCAGCGCGGAGTTTGTGCCCCACGCATTTGGGCGACTTGAGGATTTTACATTATGCAATTGACTCCCCGTGAAAAAGACAAATTACTGTTATTTACCGCCGGACTGTTAGCCGAGCGGCGCAAAGCCAGAGGCTTAAAATTGAATTATCCAGAAGCGGTGGCGTATATCAGCGCTGCGATCATGGAAGGCGCGCGCGATGGCCGCACGGTCGCTGAGCTCATGGAATATGGGCGTACCCTGCTATTTATTGATGATGTTATGGAAGGTGTGGCGGAAATGCTGCCCGATGTGCAAGTGGAAGCGACTTTTCCTGACGGTACGAAATTAGTGACCGTGCATAATCCCATTGAATAGGTGTAGGCCATGATTCCAGGTGAAATAATAACTATTGCTGGCGATCTTGAATTGAATGTCGGTCGGGAAAAAATCAGTATTGTCGTCGCCAATAGCGGGGATAGGCCGATTCAAGTCGGTTCGCATTACCATTTTTTTGAAACCAATCCCGCTTTGCAGTTTGATCGACCTGCAACGCGTGGGTTTAGGCTGGATATTCCCGCAGGCACAGCCGTCCGTTTTGAACCAGGTCAACAGCGCGAAGTACAACTGGTGGCATTTTCTGGGTTACGACACGTTTATGGTTTTCGGCAAGCCGTCATGGGCGCATTGGAGGATCACGTATGAGCCGGATTAGCAGGCAAGCGTATGCCGATATGTTCGGACCTACCACGGGCGATAAAGTGCGTTTAGGCGATAGCGGTCTGTTTCTGCAAGTCGAGAAAGACCTGACCGTCTATGGTGATGAAGTCAAATTTGGCGGCGGTAAAGTGATCCGTGATGGCATGGGGCAAAGCCAAGTGTCGGATGCTGTTTCTATGGATTTGGTGATTACCAATGCGTTAATTATTGACCACTGGGGTATTATCAAGGCGGATGTCGGTATCAAACACGGGCGTATTGCGGGTATCGGCAAGGCGGGCAATCCCGATATTCAAGCAGGCGTGACTATTATCATCGGACCGGGTACTGAAATTATTGCGGGGGAAGGGCATATTTTAACGGCGGGGGCTATTGATGCCCACATCCATTTCATTTGTCCGCAGCAAATTGACGAAGCCTTAATGTCTGGCGTAACCACCATGATTGGCGGTGGTACAGGGCCTGCGACGGGCACTAATGCCACTACTTGTACGCCTGGGGCTTGGAATTTACACAGCATGCTACAAGCCTTGGATGGTTTTCCGATGAATTTTGGCTTGCTCGGTAAAGGCAATGCCAGTTTGCCAATCGCTTTGGAAGAACAGGTGCGAGCGGGTGCAATGGGTTTAAAGCTGCATGAAGACTGGGGAACAACGCCTGCCGCGATTGATTGTTGCTTAGGCGTGGCTGAAGCTTATGATGTACAAGTCGCTATTCACACTGACACCTTGAACGAGTCCGGCTTTGTGGAAGACACGTTTGCTGCCTTTAAAGGCCGTACCATCCACACATATCACACCGAAGGCGCGGGTGGTGGACACGCACCGGATATTATCAAGGCTTGTGGCGAGCCGAATGTGCTACCTTCTTCCACCAATCCGACCAGACCTTATACGGTTAATACCGTCGATGAACATCTGGATATGTTGATGGTCTGTCATCACCTTGATCCTAGCATTGCCGAAGATGTCGCGTTTGCGGAATCCCGTATTCGCCGTGAAACCATTGCCGCAGAAGATATTTTGCATGACTTAGGCGCGTTTTCGATGATTTCTTCTGACTCGCAAGCGATGGGGCGGGTAGGGGAAGTGATAATCCGCACTTGGCAAACCGCGCATAAAATGAAAGCGCAACGCGGGCAATTAAAGGAAGATGCCGCGCATAATGACAATTTCCGCATCAAACGCTATATTGCCAAATACACCGTTAACCCCGCAATCAGTCATGGCATCGCGCATGAAGTCGGTTCAATCGCGGTGGGTAAGCTGGCGGATTTGGTGCTGTGGTCTCCGGCTTTTTTTGCCGTTAAGCCCAGCTTGATTTTAAAAGGGGGCATGATTGCCGCCGCGCCGATGGGTGATCCGAATGCCTCTATCCCTACGCCGCAGCCGGTACATTATCGACCCATGTTTGGCGCTTTTGGCATCACGGCGGCAGCGAATTCGATGATCTTTTTACCGCAAGTCGCAGTAGAATCCCAGCTGGCAAAAGTGTTAAAACTCAATAAACAGGTCGGTGAAGTAAAGAACACGCGCAGCATTGGTAAAAAAGACTTAATCCATAACCATTATCAACCGCATATTGAAGTAGATGCCCAAACTTATGCGGTACGCGCGGATGGTCAATTATTGACGTGCGAACCAGCAGAAGTGCTGCCTTTTGCCCAACGTTATTTTTTATTTTGAATATGTTAAAACTCACGGAATTAGCGCCGCAAGAAACAGCGGTAGACGATGAAGTCACCTTGACCTATGAGCTACGGCAGAAAAGCCGTGTGTTGCTCAACACGGACAGCGGCGCAAAGATTGGCGTGTTTTTGCCACGCGGGCAAGTGCTACGCAAAGGCATGATTTTGACAGGGGGCGATCATTATCGGGTGCGCGTCAATTCAGCCGCAGAAGCCGTTTCGGTAGTGCGTACTGACGATGCGTTACAGTTTGCGCGTGCCTGTTATCATTTGGGTAATCGCCATGTTGCATTGCAGATTTTACCGGATGAATTACGTTTTTTGACCGATCATGTGCTGGATCAAATGCTGATTGGTTTAGGACTAGCTGTTACCCACGATGTGTTGGCATTTGAACCGGAACAAGGTGCTTATCACGGACATGGGCACTGATCTGGCGCTATTGCGCCTACTACAATTGGTTAGCCCCGGTTTGCCGATTGGCATGTACAGTTATTCGCAAGGTTTGGAAAAAACCGTTGAAGATGGCTGGATACGCACCGCCAACGATGCTGGCATATGGATTAGCGGGTTAATGGCGCAGGGGCAATGCGGTATTGACTTACCCATATTGGCACGGTTATATAGAGCTTGGGAAACGAATGATGTGGAACAAGTACGCTATTGGAGCAAAACCCTGATCGCCTATCGCGAAACCGCCGAACTCAGAGCAGAAGACCGTCAAACCGGACAAGCCTTAGCGCGGCTATTGAATGACTTAAATCAGCCGGAAATGCAGCCTTGGATACGTGAGGCGGACACAACGCTGGCCACTACCTTTAGTTTTGCAGCGGTTCGCTGGGGCATCAGGCTGCGCGAAACGCTGGTCGGGTATGTGTGGAGTTGGTTAGAAAACCAAGTGTTGTGTGCAGTCAAATTGGTGCCGTTAGGGCAGGTGGCTGGGCAAAGGTTATTGCAAGATTTAGCCGCTGACATACCAGCGGTGGTAGACCAAGCGTTAAACATTACCGATGCAGACCTTGGAGGCAGTGCATTTAGTCTGGCGCTCGCCAGCAGCCGCCATGAAATGCAGTATTCCAGATTATTTCGTTCTTGAGAGGCAATATGAATGATAAACCCGTATTAAGAGTAGGGATTGGTGGCCCAGTAGGGTCAGGCAAAACGGCGCTGGTGGATGCGTTGTGTAAATCCATGCGCGATGAATTTGAAATCGCGGTAGTGACCAACGATATTTATACCCGCGAAGATCAGCAGTTTCTCATCCGCAGCCAAGCCTTGCCGGAAGAACGGATAGTCGGCGTGGAAACCGGCGGTTGCCCACACACCGCCATCCGTGAAGATGCCTCCATGAATCTCGCGGCGGTGGATGATTTAATCCAACGTTTTGATAACTTGGACTTTATCATGGTAGAAAGCGGCGGCGATAACTTGAGCGCCACTTTTAGTCCTGAACTGGCAGATTTAACGATCTATGTGATCGACGTTTCTGCGGGCGATAAAATCCCCCGTAAAGGCGGCCCCGGTATTACCCGCTCGGATTTATTGGTGATTAATAAAATAGACCTAGCCCCTTATGTTGGGGCATCTTTAGACGTAATGGATCGGGATGCCAAAAAAATGCGCGGTGAACGACCGTTTGTGTTTTCTAACCTCAAGACCGGTAAGGGACTAGACCACATTCGCAATTTTATTGTCGAGCAGGGGATGTTGGGTTAGGTTGATTGGAACAAGACCGCCTGATCAATGCGTAACTGTGCGACACACACACTCGGAAAACTAAACTCATTTTTAAATATCCGGTTCATGACCACCAGTAGTTGCCTAAATTTATAGGCATCATGATGTGCGTCAGCGGTTCGTTCTGACTCTTGCCAACTTTGTTGATCGGATATGCGTAATTCAACACCTAAGGTATGTTGTTGCGTCGTTTTCTTAATCGTGTGCCGATTTACATAATCCAAGGTACCGGGAATAATGATTTTATGTGTATCAGCCGCCCGATGAATCGGTAGCGAAAAAGTGATCTTGCATTGAAATTTACGGTGTCCTTTCGATGAATGTTGGTTTTTGGCGGCATTCAGCGTTAGCGCGTTATAAAAATCATCGGCATTAGTTTGTAACGCTTCGGGCGTAGGTTGCACTGTATCACCAGAACTACTGGCTAAGCTGAGCATTAAGCGTTGCACCGCTTCTAGCATACTGTCTGGATCGTCAAATAGGGTTTGGGTGATGGATTGCGATGCGGTGTTTTCTTGCAAAATAACGCCGCGCTTTTGCAGGGCGTGAAATAATTTTAGCGTATCGTCTTTTTCACGCAAAATAAAAGTAATCGCAAGAATATCGTGTATATCAAACGCTTCGCCTTCTAAATCTTTCCCCAACTTAGTGAACATACTTTCAGGGCTTTTTAAACGCGCCTTGATTTCCAATATGTTCACCTGCACCCCATCACCACTGTCAAACACCAGACCACCATGCGCTGCATCTACGAAAAGTGATGCCTTAAGTTTATGAAAAAAAGTGGCGATTTTGACAAATGCCTGTTGCGCCGGCTCGCTTTTGGGAATGTGTTGCGGGTTATCCCAATCGTAACGATACAAGTCGTCTAAATTTTGTTGTTGGGTTTGTAAAAAAAAGCCTAGCTGGGCGAAATCATTGATGTCTTGGCTATCTTCTTCAATGGATTTGATTAAATGCGTCAGTTTTAATAACGCGCAGGCAGTTTGTTGCCAAGTTAAGGGTATTTGTAGGGCTATATTTTGATAGCCTGAAAATACGTCAGGATATTTTTGCGCCGCAGCCATGAGAAAAACATGCCGAGGGTCCACTTCAACCAATTGTACAAATTCAGGATCAATTAAAACGGCGGTAATGTTGTGGAGTGCTTGTAAGAAATGTTGATAATACGCGGCATTCAGGGATTCCAAAGCCAATAATTGTGTCAGTTGCTGTTCAACAAACGGCCTCATCCCATTTAAAAAATACTTAAATGCTTGTTGGCAGTATTGCTGAGCGCGCATTTTTTCGCTGTCCGGCAGATCGCCATTAAGCGTTATATCAAAGCCGCGATTACCCATCATTTTCGTGGCTTGTTTAAGCGCGGTTGCATAGTCTTTAACGCCCAATAATAGGTAGGGTCTTAATTCAGTCCGGTCTAAAATTGAACCAAAAATTTCATGATGCAATTCATGATGTGCAGTGTGTAGCGTCATGTTAAAGGGTCTGCATGGATTGGATAAAGTGTCATGGCAGTATTATCACCTAATTAGCAACCATTATGGGTGAATCCGCGATTCAACCAAACCCTGCTTTAAAAAGACCCGCCGTCTTTGTCCTATTCACGACAAAACCTTAAAAGCTGTCTGTTGTGATTACGACAATCCCGCCAGCTTACAAAAATAATAGTATTTTAGTTCAATAACATAAAAAAAATAAACATTGGCACGACCTGTGCTTTGACTTTAAGTAACTGTCACTCAGGAGGTCAAGATCATGCAATTACCCGTATTAAACGATGCGCCCACATCAAAAAGCGGCTGTGAAGCCAGCTCCTGCGGCACCACGGACAATCAGATGGATAGCCTACCGGATTCGATTCGGGAAAAGGTGCAGAACCATCCTTGTTATTCAGAAGATGCTCACCATTACTTTGCGCGTATGCACGTTGCGGTCGCGCCTGCCTGTAACTGTAATGGTCTAATAAAGCAGGACACTTCTTAAGACAGATTTATAATGTCATTAGAGGTGAAAATGAGCAGAAAAAGTAAACAAAAAAGATCGGAATTTACGCTTGAATTTAAACAAGATGCAGCCAAATTGGTTAATGAAAAAGGCTACACCCATCAGCAAGCAGCAGATAGCTTGGGTATATCCTTAAGCGCAATTGGGCGCTGGGTCAGGGCGGAACGGGTTACGGCCGCCGTATCAACGGCAAAAAAAGCCGTTTTACCCCTGAATGACCAAGTTGAATTGGTACGGCTGCGTAAGGAAAACACCCAAAAGTGCGGGTGCAAGCGGGCGCTTACGGATGGAGCGTGAAATCCTAAAAAAGGCCGCAGGCATCGAAGCCAAGGAAACTGAATGAAATATGGATTTGTTCGGGAGCAACAGAAGACCTACCCAGTTACCGCGCTGTGCAACGTCATGCAGGTGAGCACCAGCGCCTTTTATGCTTGGGCTAAAGCACCCATAAGCACCGCTAAAAAAGACCAGCGAACACAGCTTGAAACCAGGACGCTTGAGCTGTTTGAAAAGAACAAAAAATCCTATGGTTCACGCCGGTTATCGACCGCTTTCGATGTGCAGGAAGCACAAGTGCTGCGGAGGCAGGAGCCGAGAGCAGCCAAAGATGAAGGTATCCAAGTGGGGCGCCATAAGGCGGGGCGTTTGATGTCAAAGCTGGGGTTGCAAGTGCGTTACCCCAAACGCTTCAAAGTGACCACCGACAGCAACCATAACGACACGATTTCGCCTAATCTGTTGAATAGGGAGTTTGATGTTGTTGCGCCCAATATCGTTTGGACGACTGATATTACGTATGTTTGGACGCTTGAAGGGGAGCTGTTTATAGTGATCAATAGTGAACTGCATCGCCAGGCATTGCATAATTGAGGAAAATGGAACACAGACAACTCTTATCATAATGATCCGTGTTATCTGCGTGCTATTTTTTACTGCGGAGGCGTTACATTTTGTATGAGGACGAATGGCTTAAAAGCAGCGGTTATTTCCAATCAAATATTTTCCACATATTGACTTTGGCGCCTTTATCCAGATCATTTTCTTGCCGAACAAATTTACCGTCGCCGTCAGCATCTAGCAAGTAATAAGCAGGCCCTAAATCTGGGATAACTTTAACCAAATACACGACACCGTTGTTACGGAACTCCTGAATGGTCTCCTCACCGCGACGGATAATGGTAATATCAGGTTCCAAGCTTTCACCGCTTTGCACGGGCATGGGCAAATCGGGCGGTTCGGGTATATCACTGAGGGGAGCCGTAGCATTGCCGGTTGTCGTTTCAGCAGCATTTGTCGAAGCAGCGCCCGCACTAATGGGTGCGGATAATTCAGGCGGTGCGGGAATGGTTGCATTTTCTTTGGTTTCAGCGTGAACCAAGATGGGCAAGCTAATTAGGCAGTGTAAGAATAACCGACGCATGATCGCTTCTCGTTAAGTAAGCTAAAGGGTTTTAAGCATTATAATATTACACAATAGCATACTTTGCTCATAAATATTCAGTAGAAAAGCCTGGTAAACATTAAGTCGATAAAGGCTTGGTGCAGAAAAATTGGCAGCTTCAAATCCTTGTAAACCCAGTAACCCTAAAGCTAAGCGGTTAAGACGGTTTTAAGTTAAGATATTCAATTTTACGACAGGTTCATCATGCGCATTCATGCTCTTCCCATTCAACTGATTAATCAAATTGCAGCGGGGGAGGTGGTTGAACGTCCGGCGTCGGTGGTTAAAGAATTGGTTGAAAATTGCTTTGATGCCGGTGCTAGCCAAATTCTAATCGAGATTGAGCAGGGCGGTACGCAACTGATTAAAATTCGTGATAATGGCTGCGGTATTGAAAAAGAAGACTTACCCTTAGCACTTTCTCGGCACGCTACCAGTAAAATAGCCACCTTGCAGGATTTGGAACAGGTCATGAGCATGGGCTTTAGAGGCGAAGCCTTGCCCAGTATCAGTTCCGTGGCGCGCTTAACCTTAATCTCCCGTGTCGCCGACGCTGATTGCGCCTGGCGCGTAACTGCCGACGGGCGGGAGCAAGACTTTAATCCGCAACCTGATCCGCATCCTCTGGGGACTACCGTGGATGTGCGGGATTTGTTTTACAACACCCCCGCGCGCCGTAAATTCTTAAAAGCCGAAAAAACCGAGTTTGCGCATATCGAAACCTTAATTAAACGCATGGCGCTGAGCCGTTTTGATATTGGTTTTATCCTGCAACATAACCAACGGGAAGTGTTTGCGTGTCGTCCGGCATCCAGTGATGTAGATCAGGCACAACGGGTAGCCAGTGTTTGTGGTTCCGCGTTTCTCGACAATGCCATTGCCGTTGATTTTGAAGCTTCCGGTTTACAGTTGACCGGCTGGGTGGGCTTACCGACCTTTTCGCGCAGTCAGCAGGATATGCAGTTCTTTTATGTGAACGGTCGTTTGATCAAAGATAAATTAGTCGCCCATGCCATTAAACAAGCCTATCAGGATGTTTTGTATCATGGTCGGCATCCGGTGTTTGTGCTGTACTTAACCCTTGATCCAGCCCTGGTCGATGTAAACGCGCATCCCGCCAAACTGGAAGTGCGTTTTCGTGAAGGGCGGTTAGTACATGATTTCTTATTTACTGCGTTGCACCGTAGTTTAGCCAGCGTCAGACCCACTGAACAGTTGCAAACTTCGGCAACGGTGACAACGTTTTATGATCCTACGTCAGCATCCGCAACGGTTACAGCAACTTATAAAGCATCACCAACGTCTTCCAGTTATTCATCGCGCCCTTATCAATCCAGCCCGCAACAAAGCACTTTGCCTTTAAGGGTTGAAGAGCAGGTTGATGCTTACGCAAAACTCTATCACGTATCGCAGCCGTTGTCTGAGCAACAGCCGCAAGCATTGCCGCCATTAGGCTTTGCGGTTGCGCATTTGCATAATATTTATATCCTATCGGAAACGCCGGAAGGCATTATCCTAGTCGATGCACACGCCGCGCATGAACGCGTCACTTATGAACGTCTTAAGGCGCTTTATCAACAAGGAGCGATTGCCAGCCAACCTTTATTGCTACCTATTAAAATAATAGTCAGCTCAGCCGAAGCGGATTTAGCAGAACAGGAGCAGACGTTTTTTTTAAAGCTAGGCTTTGAATTATCCCGTACCGGCCCTGAAACTGTGGTATTGCGCGCCGCGCCTGCCCTATTTGGGCAAGGCGATATGGAAGGGCTACTTCGGGATGTGTTGTCCGACATTATGGCGCAGGGGATGAGCCAGCGCATTCAGGAAAAAACCAATGCGGTATTAGCCAGCGTTGCCTGTCATGGTTCAGTGCGGGCGCAGCGGCGTTTAACTATTCCCGAAATGAATGCGTTACTGCGCGATATGGAAAAAACCGAACGCAGCGGACAATGCAATCATGGACGTCCGACTTGGATAGCGCTATCTAAGCAAGAGCTGGATAAGTTTTTTATGCGGGGGCAGTGATTGAATAAAGTTAAATGCAGAAAAAGCGCAGCTAATATATAAATACGCTATAGTATTATCTCAATAATCACTATAACTGCGAGATTTCTGCATGTTAATCGAATTCTCTGTCAGCAATTTTCGATCTTTCCGGGAAAAACAAACCTTTTCTATGGTGGCAGCACCCAGATTAAAAAAAGGTGATAACGTCTTTAAGCCAGAGGTTAAAGGCGAAAAACTCCCCGATTTACTCAAAGTTGCCGCCATTTATGGCCCTAACGCATCAGGCAAAAGCAATCTAATCAAAGCATTTAGCATTGTCAGTGAGGTTGCTATGCGTCAGCCTAGTGCTCAATTGACACCACTTCCGGTTGCGCCGTTCCGTTTTGACCCACAATTGGCTAATCAACCCACCCGCGTTGAGCTGCACTTTGTTTATGCTGAACAACGTTATCAATTTGAATTGGCTTTAACCCAGGAGCGGATTGTTGAAGAGCGATTGATTGCGTTTCCGAAAGGCAAAGAAAGCCTTTTGTATGAACGTTGTTACTTGCCGGCTGGTGAAGCAAACTACTTCGGTGGGTTGGTTGCTGGTGAAGAATATTCCTTTGGTCAGCAGTTGGAAGGGGGAAAAGATTTACACGAATTATGGAGAAGATCTACCGGTCCACAAGTGTTGTTTATTGTACAGGCTGTGGCGAATAGTAGTGAGGATTTAAAACAATTAAGAGAGCCTTTGATTTGGTTACAAGCAGGATTTAATATTATTTCTGGAGATCTGAATATATGGGCAAAAGCTGTTCAGAAGCTTGCAGAGGAACATCCAGTTGCCGCACAAAGTATTTCGTCGTTTTTACAAGACGTGGATGTTCCGGTTACCAGTATTCGTTTCGATCAAAAACAGTTCAAACCGTTGGAGTCCAACTTAACTGATATATGGCAAAAAATTAGTTCAAAGGGTAGGGCTGTATTGACCCATAGAACTGCCTTGGGAGAAGCCGAATTTACCTTTGAAGAAGAATCAGTGGGTACTCAAAATCTAATCGGATTTTGGATGCCTTGGAGCATTAGTGGTCAATCAAAATTTACTGTTATTAATAAAAATAGAATGTTAGTAGTGGATGAGCTAGATAGTAGCCTTCACCCTGAAATTGTTGCATCTTTGGTTGCAAAGCATATTAAATCTGATCCACCTGCACAACTTATTTTTACTACTCACGACACCCATTTAATGGATACCAAATTATTGCGCCGTGACCAATTTTGGCTTACTGAGCGTGACGTAAACGGCGCGACGCAATTACGTTCTATCCATGATTTTGAAGGTCGTGAAAGCGAAGATATAGAAAAGCGTTATTATGAAGGCCGTTACCGAGGACTCCCTTTTATCCGCAGGGGCTGAACATGGCACGTAACACTGCTTCATTTAATCGGTCAAAATCTTATTTAAAGCCACAGCCGACGGTATTAGTGATTTGTGAAGATACCAAGTCAGGAAAACGTTATTTGGAAGATGCCAGCCTACATTTTCGGGTTAAAGTGTCGGTGGAAATCATTCATTGCGGGAAAACCGATCCACTCAACATCGTTAAAGAAGCGATTAGCCGCCAAGGTAAATTTGATCGTGTTTTTTGCGCGATAGATCGTGACACTCACGAAACTTTTGATGCGGCAATGAATTTGGTTAAAGATTCCAAAAAGGTTAAAATGATCGTTTCTTATCCTTGCTTTGAGTTTTGGTTATTGTTGCACTTTGGCTACAATCGTAAGCCATATGCGGCGACAGGGAAGCACTCGGGTGCGGATTTGCTCATCAAAGACTTGAGCGCGCATCCCGGCTTAGAATATTACGATAAAGGCAAAGATCAGGGGGTTTTTAAAATGCTACTGGAAAAGGGTTTTACTGAAGCACGCCGAATAGCGCCGAATGTTCTTACAGAAGCCAAGGCAAGTAGAGAAATGAACCCCAGTACGCAACTGCATGAACTGCTCGATTATTTTGAAGAGCAGTCTAACCCTTTACCAGTCGAGTAGTTTAAGCGTCAATTTTTTATGATCTGCTTCAACTGTGATTAATGCCCAGCCAGTCTAAAACGCCTTTCCCAGCCACAAACCCGCTGGCAAAACAGGCGGTTAATAAATAGCCCCCAGTGGGGGCTTCCCAATCCAGCATTTCACCTGCGCAAAATATCCCTGGCATGGAATGTAGCATCAAATTGTTATCTATGGCTTTAAACTTAACCCCACCCGCACTGCTGATTGCTTCATCCAAGGGTCTTGTGGCTAACAATGTAATCGGGAGCGCTTTGATTAGGGTGCAGAGCCGGATCGGGTCGTTGAAATCTTCAGCCTTTATACTTTCTCTGAGTAAGCCAGCTTTTACGCCGTCAATGCTTAAACATTTTCTGAGGTGATTCGCTAATGACTGCTTGCCTTTGGGTTGTGACAGTTTGGTGATGAGTTGGGGTAAGGTTTGGTTAGGTAGAAGATCAAGTGTTAATGTTGCCGAACCACTTGCGGCAATTTCTTCGCGTAAAGGTGCAGACAGGGTGTAAATTAAACCACCTTCTACCCCTGTGGCGGTCACGATCAGTTCACCGTGTTGCTGAAAACACTCGCCTGCGGCATTGGTAAAGGATGCAGCGGTAGATTTTAACGGTTGCCCTGCAAAACGATCGGCAAAATAAGCGCTCCAGTTGCTCTCAAAGCCGCAATTAGAGGGTTTTAAAGGGGCAACGTCGATGCCTTGTTCGATTAAAAATGGCACCCAAGTACCAGTGGAGCCGAGTTTAGCCCAACTGCCGCCGCCCAAAGCTAAGACTACGGCATCTGCTTGTATTTCACGAGTTCCACTAGCTGTTGCAAAGTTTAGCGCACCGGATACTGACCAGCCCAGCCAGCGATGCCGCACATGGAAGGTAACACCTGCTGCGCGTAGTCGGTGTAACCAGGCGCGTAATAACGGCGCGGCTTTCATGTCTTTGGGGAAGACGCGCCCAGAGGAGCCAATAAAGGTATCTATACCCAGTTCTTTGCACCATGCCCGTAAGGATGAGGGGCTAAATTGCTTGAGCATTTCGGCTATATCCGTGTGCCGCGAGCCATAGCGTAAGCTAAATTGCTTAAGAGTTTCGGCGTTGGAAATATTCATGCCGCCGACACCTGCCATGAGAAATTTCCGTCCAACCGAAGGCATGGCATCATAAACGGCAACTGTCACTCCTGCTTTGCTTAGAACCTCAGCCGCCATTAAACCAGCAGGGCCGCCCCCTATAATGGCAACTTTTGCGTTGGGTACTTGGGTAGAGTGGGGCATTATTTTTTAATGACGCAGTTTTTTGAAGGGCAAAGCCAATAATTTTAATAGTCGCAATTCTTCAGCATCCCGATAACCTGCCAAACCAATGGGCATGCTGGTCTGTGGTTGTTGGGGATTTGCCATATAGGTTTTAAACAGCCTATCCCACCAGGACACTGAAAAGCCGTAATTGCTATCGGTCTCCGCAGGTACAATAGAATGATGAATCCGGTGCATATCCGGTGTGACTAACAGGTAGCGCAAAAAGCGGTCTGCTTTTTCTGAGATGGCTACATTGCTATGATTAAAGGTCGCCGCAGCGTTTAAAATTATTTCGAAGGCGATTACGGTTAATGGTTCAGCGCCTAATAAAAGAATAAAAAATACTTTAATTAATAACGATAACACTATTTCAAAGGGGTGAAAACGTACCGCCGTAGTGGCATCGAAGGCAATATCAGTATGATGTACCTGATGTAAACGCCACAGTAGCGGCCATTTGTGCATCAGGATGTGTTGCGCGTAAATGGCTACATCCAGAACCAGCAAGGTAATTAGTACCGCGAGTCCCTTCGGAATAGCAGTGATATTTAATAAGCCCCAGCCAAATTGTTGCGCTTGTACTGCACTTAAATAAGCAATACTGCCGAGACTTAACCGGACCACCAGTATATTTAATAGCGCTAAGCCCAGATTAATCGGCCAGCGTCGTCGGCGAGGGGAGTCAAAAGTTCGCCGCGGACGAAACCATTCCCAGCTTGCCATGATCGAAAAAACACCCAGTGCAACACTGAGCCGGATTATGTTTTCCAAAATACACCTTGTCGATAGAGTTGCGCCAAAGTCTCTGGCGATGCGCCGAAAAAATAGCGCAGTCGTAGCGACCACATTAAAAGCATCGTTTTAACGATCCCGAATTGTTCCCAGCGCCGCGCTGAGCTAATGGCTTTAGCGCTTATGCAAACCGGCGGCGAAAGCCGGTTTAATTTTTTACATAGATCAATATCTTCCATTAACGCCTGGTTAGTATACTGATTAACGGCCTGAAAGGCACTGCGCGTCACAAAAATGCCTTGATCGCCAGTTGCAATACCTGTTAAGCGCGAGCGCCAATTCATTGCTGTTGCAATCACTGGTAAGAGCAGGTGCTCCCCTTTGAGTTCAATATCAAAACGTCCCCATTGTTGCTGAGGGATAAGTGCTTGCTGAATTAAATCCAGTGCGTCTTCCGGTAATAGCGTGTCTGCATGTAAGAATAATAAAATATCGCCCTGCGCATGTTGTGCGCCGACATTCATTTGATTAGCCCGCCCGGCGTCGGCGAGGATGACTAGATCCGCATAGGGTGAGGCAATGTTAACGGTAGCATCTTGACTGCCGCCATCGACCACAATAATCTCACAGCCCAGCCGAAATTGTTGTAATGCCATCAGATAAGTGGCAAGGGTCGCCGCTTCGTTTAAGGTGGGGATGATGATTGAGATAGGCATTATTTTGGTGCTGTGCAATTTCGCGCATGACGCAAATTATTGTGAAAAATTAATAGCCTTTCCGTGTCAATAACGAACTCAGTTTAAGCGTCGGCAATTCTATATTGCCAATTAGCAGTCTAGTAATGCCATTTAACCAAATGAAAATATTGGTTTTTAAACTGAAAGGTAGAGAAATCAGTTTTATCTATTGTTAAGATTCGCTGTTGTTCGCATTCATTATATTTGAATGGTAAAAAGTGGTCTGTAAATCTGGGGTTTTAGTTGCTGGGGCAAGCGCTGGAGTAACGACATCTACGGCCTTTAAATTAAAGGCCGTAGATGTCGTGGGTATTATTTTTTGGTCATGGAAAAATAAATATGATTACATTCTAAGACCATTTTAGGGCCGTTTTTTTCAATGGCTGTACAGGTTTCATACTTGGAGCGCCCTGGTGAAAATTGTTTGTTAATTTTGCCGTCTATAATTTCGTACTTTAGTGTTGCACGTAATTCAGCAATTCGTGCATGTTTATTGGTATCTGTTGAAAATCCTTCCATAGTGCCATCGGCACGAAATGTCCAAACCGAGGATAAATCTTTTGCATTAGATCCATCAGCATTAATGGATTCCGAATCAATTTGCCAGGCACCCAATAAATCAGCCTCGGTTAATTTGACATCAGCCAATACGGCAATAGAAGCGGTCATTGTTAAAGTAATTAGTAGGGTTTTAAGTAACATACGTGTGCGCCTTTTATTGTTATATTAAGAGTGTAAGCGCAGACTATAACATAAGTGTATGTTGTTTTTTGTCTAAAGCATCAAAGCACAGCAATGCGCCGAATCGTGTGGGCTTAATTTAGCGAGGTGATTAGGATGCGCAAGCGTAAGCTGAGTTTGGATACAAATTTAAGCGGTATTTTATTTACAGTGCAAGCAATACATTGATGCCAAAAACGCCCAGGTAGGTTGCAATAAAGTAAAAAAGTCCCATGATAATACTCGCGAGCCGGTTAATTGACAGGACTTGTTTTAAAATATAGCTAACGAATAATAAATCCCAAATAATCAGCAATGATAAGCAAAAGTAGCTGAGTGCTGATTCGGTTACTGTTATCCATGCCAAAATCGGCAGTGCAAAACAGGAAATGAAGCTTTCACCAATTAGGATGGCACAAGTTACTTGCATAAACCAAGCCATCGAAGCGTTTAAAGACAGGGTTACGAAAATGAAAAGCAACGTCAGTAGTGTTTCTATGGTTACATCAGAAAATGCTTCAAGCGGATCATCAATCATATTGAGCTGCATAAACAATTCAATAGAGTAATAAAAAATGAGCGTGTATTTAAAAAATACAGATGATTTGGGCAAATCAAGTGGATTGCCCTTGAACCAGGAAAGTTGCAGATATTGCTGTAAAAGCGCCATGATAATTGTGCTATTGAGGCTTATGCTGGTAGAGGGTTGGTAATCAAGGGCTATTCATCCGAGTTATAGGGGTTAAGAGGCAGTGTTTCAGGCTCGTAACGTGTGTCAGCACTGAAGTTATCATTCAAGGCTTGTACTAGATTTTTGCTGCGTTCATTGAGCAATCTTAAGCGGGTGCGATATTTTTTACTGTTACCGACTGGCTCATTGATCGGCAAAACGATCCGCCAAAAGGAGAGGCTTTTTTCAAACATTGCCGCCAAATTTTCACTTAAATGTAGCGCTTTCTGACGGGCATACAATTCTTTAACGAAAGATTTGGCGTGCATTTTACTGATCACAATATGTAGGGGTATTAATACTGCCAGTAAGCCCAAAAGAGCAAGAGGGCCAATTATGGGATCTATTAACAAATCAAGGATGCCCATGGATATTTCGGCAAATAACAGAATGGAAATAATCAGCCCGAGAATGATTAAAGTGGAAAAATTGCAGCGTTCCTTCCAGCGTTTTAATGCGGAACTGACTTCAGGGATAACCACGTCATGAACATCACGAATACCTTTTTCTAGCGTGTGTAATACTCGGTAAGAGCGATCATTGTCAATATTCACCAGGCGCTCGTCAATCTCAACCAACGCTGGGTTTTGCAGGAGCCCTTGGATATTGGCGAAAATAATAAATTGTCCGGTATTCAGACCTAGCCCCGCTAATCTTTTTTTCCAGCTTGCGATGCTGGTTTGTATTCTTTCAGGGGTGAGGGTAATGTCGATATGATCAATAATGTAAATGAATTTATTGGCATCTTGGTGCGCAATAATATGTTCAATCAATTGGGTTTTGGCGATTGAGTCAGACTCAAATACCGATGTAAAAACCAGCACTAAATCTGACATTTCAATTACCTGCTGATTTAACAGCAGGCGCACTGGATGTTGCGCAATACTGTTGAAATCAGGGGTTTCGATAAGTAACCGATTTCTTAAGCGAGGACTGTTTAAGGTTTTTAACTCCAGATACGAATTGATTTTGCTGCCTTCACCGGCACTGAATTGTTCGATTTTATGGCTGATGTTATAAAAAGGTAAACGATGATCAACATCCAACGCAGAACCTGGAAGGGTTGCCAGGGTCGCTTGCGGTGTATGTTGAAATACCGTGAATTTATGGCTGGCAGAATGGACATTCGCGGCTTGAGCGGCTGAGCCTAGAAATTGGTTTAGAAAAGTCGTTTTCGCTAAAGAATCATCGCTGATCAAGCTAACAATCGGCCACCAAGAACTCTTTCTGGCGGTTGTTTCATCTTGATCTAGCAAGCCTAGATCATACTCGACCTGATCTAAATCATGAAATATTTTAGTTGCTTGTTGTAAAACTGAATTATTCGCTGCAAATTGTTTTTCCAGGTTGCTTAAATGCTTACTGATTGCTTTTTCAGTCATGGGATGAAACCTCTTAGTGGGGTTTTTGCAGAAAATGATTTTTTTAGAGTATACACCGAGTTCCAGATTACCGCATAACAGATATTTAATGTAGCAGCTATAAGGTATAAGCCGCTTTAATAACTGGGTGTTACCACCTGTGCAATCCAATCTTCAAGATTGTAATAATTTGTGATGCGCGCTACTTTGCCATCGCGAATGTCAAAAAATGCGCCAGCAGGTAAGCGGTATCGTTGACCATTTGCAACGGGTAGACCCTCATCGGTGTTTAAGTATTCGCCCAAAACCACAAATTCTGCGGCTGCTCTAGCGCCGTCGGCATTGGTCATCACCACGATATCAATCAATTGTTCGCGATAATGGTGATTCATGCGTTGCATAAAGTGACCAAATTGGATTTTACCGCTTTCTCTTTTGCCTTGATTGATGTCGTGAATCACATCATCGGTTAAAAGATTGAGAAAAGTAGGCATGTCGCCCGCATTAAAAGCAGCATAATAGTTTTCGATCAATTGTTGGGCGTTTGGGTTCATTTAAAATCCGTTGAGTAAAGTTATTAGAATCGGGATTATAGCGATTTGAGACTGATTTTAGAATACAGCCACTTTAATTTTTTTGTAGCTGGGGTATATTTACCTAACTGCAATGCTGATGTAAATGACAGCCATGGAGGCCAATATTTTCAACTTTATTTGATTTGTTAATTTGCGGTTAAGGTAGTTATCTGTAAAATAGCCGCTCGAAAACCTTAAAAATGTAAACAGGGTCTATTGCCGATAATCATTAATGAGGCGTTTTTATACGTCGAAGTGATATTATGTGCGACAGGGCAGTTTTAAGTGCTTTAACAATAT
>JABFRM010000009.1 GCA_013141155.1 Methylococcaceae bacterium
TTGTTGGGCTTGTTGCTGTATCTCGATCTGCCGCTGTTGTTCAGCCTGTTGTTGCTGCATTTCCATTTGTTGTTGCTGTTGTTGTTGGGCTTGTTGCTGTATCTCGATCTGCCGCTGTTGTTCAGCCTGTTGTTGCTGACCTTCCATTTGTCGTTGCCGTTCTGCTTGCCGTTGCATTTCTATCTGCTGCTGCGCCTGTTGTTGTATTTCCATTTGACGTTGTTGTTCTATTTGTTGTTGCCTATCTAACTGCTGCTGAACCGCTTGCTGCTGCGCCGCTATCTGTTGTTGCTGAATTTGTTGTTGCCGTAAATCTGGCGTTTGTGATTGCTCCATTTGCCGCTGCTGCTCAACTTGTTGCTGCATCTCCAATTGCTGTTGCGCTTCTAATTGCTGCCGAATAATCTGTTGTTGTTCAACGGCATGTTGTTGATTATTAGAATTATGGTGTGGCACTGTGGATTCGTTAAATCGGTTTTGTTGGGGAGCAATCAACTCAGGGTTTACCATCGGAGCGGTGGCATCTAAACCTGCCGCTATCGGCGCACCAAATCCGTGTTGATTGGCTGATGCGGCCTGTTGTTGATGGGTTTCGCGCATGACTCTTGCGGCTAATTCACGCTCACGCGTGGCTTCGCTTTGGCTCATGGGTTCAAAAGTGGGTGCTAGTGTATTTATACCGCCATTCACTCCCCGAATTTGATGTGCAATCAGCGCATCAGTTTCGTGCGCAGAAATGGTTTGCACACGATGATGTTGTTCCCGTTCCAATTGTGCAATCGGTACGCCGGCATTAACAATATGATGGTTAGTGATGCTGATATTGTTATGCGTGTTATTGATATGGTTGATGTAATGGGCATTTTGCGTAACAGGCAACGCGTATTCATGGATATGCCGATGTGTAAAATGCTGCTGTGGCACAACCACCCAAGAATTCACTGGGATTCTGTTGGCGCTATAGTAACTAAACGACAAACCGGATTGCGGTTGCCAATAAATTTCAGGAGGCAAGGGTGCCCAGGCGGAATAGCCGTTATTGTATTGCCAGGAAACCCAGGCGGGTGCCCAGACGGTGCCGGGAATCCAAATCCAACCGCTAAAGGTATCGAACGCCCAGCGACCATAGTGAAAAGGTGCCCAGCCCCAATCCCAATCAGATTGCCAATACCAGCCATATTGCGCGGTGTTAATCCAGTGTCCATCGGTATAGGGACGCCAATTTCTGGAGACGCCACGAGGTTGCCAAACCCGACCATAGGTACTGTGGTTGTACCAGTGTCCATAAGGAGCTAACTCCCGGTAAAATAGATTAAGTGATACGTCCGCCTGAGCAACTGAACTTAAGCCCATGTTTACGCTGGTCAGTATCAAGCACCATGACAGCACACGCAATAAATGTATAACGCTTTTCATTGATAACCCCTGGTGAATATCGCACCGTACAAATTTTTTAATGACTATTGCTGTAGATAATAAATTTCATTACCTTAACTTGAGCTTAATCGCGTACAGAGATGCCACCCTGAGGGTATTTTACGCAGGTCAGTTGTAATGAAAATCGCCAGTGGTACAGTTAAAAATCAACTATTTATCTTAAAAAATTAGTTGAATGCAGCATGTAGGCGCGAATAAATTTGCACCTATACTTTCATTCAAGCAATTGAAACGAGATAGAATTAAAGCCAGCTAATTTTTTAGGCTTATTCAAACCAAGCTCTTGCTCGCCACCTCATAAACATCCGGTGAAATCCCTTCGGTGGTCATAATACGTTGTAGTTGTTGTTTCATGAAGGTTTGTCTCTGTGTATCGTAACGACGCCATTGGGTTAGGCCGCTGACCATGCGCGAGGCAACTTGCGGGTTAAGGGTGTTTAAAGCGATTACCTGATCTGCTAATAGCTGATAACCTTGGCCATTTGCGGCATGGAAGTGCAAAGGATTGGCTTGGCTAAAGGCGCCGCAAACACTTCTGACACGGTTGGGGTTTTTCAAATCAAAGGCGGGGTGCTGCAATAACTGTTGCACGGTTGCAAAGGTGTCTGGGGCGTTGCTGGAGGCTTGCAGGGCAAACCATTTATCAATCACTAAGGGTTCATTGACCCATTGTTGATAAAAATCCGCGAGACAGCGTTGTTTTTCAGGATGGGCATTGTTAATGATGCTGCTTAAAGCCGCTATTTGATCGGTCATGGTATTAGCCGTTTTAAATTGTATCGCCGATAATTGTTGAAATTCGGCTGTGTGTAGCTTGCTTAAATACCCCAAACAAGTATTTTTAATGCGTCGTCTGCCCATTGCGGCGGCAGCGGTTCCAATGTCGCTGGTGGCATGTGCATGGGTGCGTTGATAAAGGGCGCTTAGCGGTGCTTGTAATTGTTCTGCCAATACGGTTAACAGCCGTTCACGGGCGAAATGAATACCTTCAACGTCGATGACAGACATTTGTTCAGCCAGATAATTTTCTGATGGTAGGCTTAATAATAAGGAAAAATAGGCCAGATCTTGCCAATCTTGTTCAAGGATATGCTTAAAAGCCTCGATGATGATTGGATTCACCATGAGCGGGGCGGATATTTTTGAATCTACAATATTATGTGTACGAAAATCTTGTTGCAAGCCCATGATGATGGCGCTGGCGAGTTGTTGTCCGGCTTCCCAGCGATTAAAAGTATCACTGTCATGGCGTAATAAAAACGCCAATTCTTCTAAACTGCGTGGCATCTCTAATTTTACTGGCGCAGAAAAATTGCGCAACAGTGAAGCAATCGGTTGTCCAGGGTTGGCCGCATGATTGCTGCAATCAAAGCTAAAGGTTTGCTTGTCTTCGGTCAATGACAGAATGATCTCATCACTCATTGCTGCGCTACCTTTTAGCTGGCAAGGCGCAACGGTGCCATCTGGGTTGAGTAAACCCAGTTTGATTGGAATGTGAAATGGCGCTTTATTGGTCTGGCCTGGGGTATCTGGGCAGTGTTGGCTAATGGTTAGCTGCAAGGTTTTAGTGGTGGTGTCAAACGCTTGTTGTACGGTGATGACCGGTGTTCCGGCCTGTGCGTACCAGCGGCGAAACTGTGTTAAATCAATATCGTTGGCAGCTTCCATCGCATTGACAAAATCATCACAAGTCACCGCTTGCCCGTCATGGCGTTCAAAATAAAGATCACTGCCTTTACGAAAGCCTGCTTTGCCGATTAAGGTGTGCAGCATCCGCACAACTTCTGCGCCTTTTTCATAGACGGTTAAGGTGTAGAAGTTATTGATTTCTATATACGCATCTGGGCGAATCGCATGTGCCATAGGGCCTGCATCTTCCGCAAATTGACGGGTGCGGAGATTATTGACTTCTTCTATGCGTTTAACTGCCTTGGAGTTTTGATCGCCGGAAAATTCTTGATCACGAAACACCGTAAAGCCTTCTTTTAAGCTTAACTGAAACCAGTCGCGGCAAGTGACGCGGTTACCCGTCCAGTTATGAAAGTATTCATGGGCAATGACGCCTTCAATATGCTCATAATCCTGATCGGTAGCCGTATCGGGGCGAGCCAGGACAAATTTGGTGTTAAAAATATTTAGCCCTTTGTTTTCCATGGCACCCATATTGAAATGGCTGACTGCAACGATCATGTAACAATCCAGATCATATTCGCGTCCATAGAC
>JABFRM010000178.1 GCA_013141155.1 Methylococcaceae bacterium
GCACAAACTCTAACCGATAAGGAATACCAGATTTTACGCAATTTATCTGTTGCAGTATTGCGCGAAATTGGCGTGGATACCGGTGGCTCCAACGTACAGGTGGCGATTAATCCGGTCGATGGTCGCTTGGTGGTGATTGAGATGAACCCCCGAGTATCGCGCTCTTCTGCTTTAGCATCCAAAGCAACCGGCTTCCCAATTGCGAAAGTGGCGGCGAAATTGGCAGTTGGCTACACCTTGGATGAATTGAAAAATGAGATTACCGGCGGCGCTACCCCCGCTTCGTTTGAGCCGAGCATTGATTATGTGGTCACCAAAGTGCCACGATTCACCTTTGAAAAATTTCCGCAGGCGGATGACCGCTTAACCACGCAGATGAAATCGGTCGGCGAAGTGATGGCGATTGGACGCACCTTTCAAGAGTCTTTGCAAAAAGCTTTACGGGGACTGGAAATCGGCGTGTGTGGACTGGATGAAATCGTGGATTTAACCGCAGCCGATGCAGCAGATAAAATGCAACGCGAAATGCGCCATCCGGGGCCACAACGTTTGTGGTATGTCGCCGATGCGTTCAGAAGTGGCATGGCTTTGCCCGAAGTGCATGAAGCCAGCAAAATCGATCCGTGGTTTTTGGCGCAAGTGCAAGATTTGGTGCAGACCGAACAGCAGTTAGCGTCGAAAACTTTGGCGACACTGAGTAGCGACGAAATTTACCGCTTAAAACGCAAAGGTTTTGCCGATGCGCGCTTGGCAAAATTACTGGGTGCAACCGAAGCGGAAGTGCGTAACGTGCGGCATAAGTACAATATTCGCCCCGTCTATAAACGTATTGACTCTTGTGCGGCGGAATTTACCTCTGATACCGCCTATCTGTATTCTACCTATGAAGAAGAATGCGAAGCGCGGGTTACCAACAAAGAAAAGATCATCATTCTCGGCGGCGGGCCCAACCGTATCGGCCAAGGCATTGAATTTGACTATTGTTGTGTCCATGCCGCCTTGGCCTTGCGTGAAGATGGCTATGAAACCATCATGATCAACTGCAACCCTGAAACGGTTTCGACCGATTTTGATACCTCGGATCGCTTGTATTTTGAGTCGCTCACGCTGGAAGACGTGCTGGAAATTATCCACATCGAAAAGCCCAAAGGCGTGATCGTGCAATACGGCGGCCAAACACCCCTTAAATTGGCGCGGGCGCTGGAAGCCGCGGGCGCACCGATTATCGGCACTTCGCCTGATTCAATCGATTTGGCGGAAGACCGTGAACGCTTTCAAAAACTCTTGGAGCGATTAGAGCTAAAGCAACCGCCAAATGCCACCGCGCGTTCAGTCGAACAGGCGTTGACTGCCGCACGAACCTTGGGTTACCCCCTAGTGGTCAGGCCCTCTTATGTGTTGGGCGGTCGCGCGATGGAAATCGTCTTTAATGAAGAAGGCTTGCAACGCTACATGAAAGAAGCGGTGAGCGTTTCCAATGATTCCCCGGTGCTTCTGGATCGTTTCTTAGATGATGCGGTCGAGATGGACGTGGATGCGATTTATGATGGCAAACAATTACTGATTGGTGGCTTGATGGAGCATATCGAGCAAGCCGGCGTACATTCCGGCGATTCGGCGTGTTCATTGCCGCCGTATGAATTAGCACCCAAACTGCAAGATCAATTGCGTGAGCAAGTTGGTAAAATGGCAGAAGCATTGGGGGTTATCGGCTTAATGAATACCCAATTTGCGATTCAAGGTGAAACCATTTATGTGTTGGAAGTTAATCCACGCGCCTCCCGAACTGCACCGTTTGTTTCTAAAGCCACAGGTTATCAATTAGCCAAAATTGCGGCGCGCTGCATGGTGGGGCAATCCTTGGCGCAGCAAGGCGTGACCGAAGAACGCATCCCCAGCTATTTCAGCGTGAAGGAAGCGGTATTTCCGTTCGTGAAATTTCCGGGTGTCGATCCGTTACTGGGGCCAGAAATGAAATCTACTGGCGAAGTCATGGGCATCGGCAAAACCTTTGGCGAAGCTTTTGCCAAATCGCAACGCGCCGCTGGGGTTAATTTAGACAGTAGCGGCAAAGTGTTGATCAGTATCCGTGATGCCGATAAAGTAAAGCTACCGGAAATTGCACGACTTTTGGTCGCCAAGAATTACCAGGTCGTCGCCACCAAAGGCACGGCGAAGGCGCTGACTGATGCGGGCATTGCTTGTGATGTCGTGTATAAAGTCAATGAAGGTCGCCCGAATACCGTAGACATGATTAAAAACGATCAAATTCAACTCATCGTGAATACCACTGATGGCAGCAAAGCCATTGCGGATTCGTTCACTATGCGCCGTGAAGCTTTGCAGCACCGTATTCCGTATTACACCACCATGGCAGGTGCGAAAGCAGCGTGCTATGCCTTGGGTGAATTGGACGCGGGGGATGTCAATTGTTTGCAAGATTTGCATAAACACTAATACGCCGCTTAACAATCCTATTGTTAGGTAGTGTTTCATATTTAAAATGGCTTTTGGTCATTAAAAGCCGTTAGCAAACTGTTTTTAGGAGTTGTAGATGAATAAAGTACCCCTCACTGTTAGTGGCGCAACTAAATTGCGCGAAGAATTGGAAGAATTAAAATCTGTGGTGCGTCCGCGTATTATTGCTTCGATTGCCACGGCGCGCGCGCATGGTGATTTAAAAGAAAATGCCGAATATCACGCCGCACGCGATCAACAAAGCTTTGCCGAAGGCCGTATTGCTGAAATTGAAGGCAAACTCTCGAACGCACAAATTATTGATGTGACGAAGCTGGATGCCAATAACAAGGTTGTTTTTGGCGCGACGGTTGAAATTGAAGCAATAGAGTCAGGACAATGCGTGACTTATCAAATTGTCGGTGAAGATGAAGCGGATATTAAGCAAGGCCGCATTTCAATTGGATCGCCCATTGCGCGGGCATTGATCGGCAAAGAAGCAGAAGACGTTGTGACTGTTAAAGCACCTGGCGGCGACGTTGATTATGAAATATTGAGCATTAAATATATTTAAAACGGCAAACAATGCCGTTGGGGTTATTTTAAATTGGGGTTTTTACGATATATGACACTGATTTGTCCAATTTTTTGGATCAACTCAGCTTTGGTATCAAGGCAGATTTGCACACTCATGCGCTCACGGTCGTCGCGTTCGGCACGGATTCTAATTTTGATAAGCTCGTGAATATCCAAGGCTCGTTCGATTTCTGCCAATACGGCAGGCGTCAGTCCCGCGTTACCAATCATGATGACTGGCTTTAAGGCATGTGCCTGGGCTTTAAAACGTTTTTTATCAGCGTTGTTCATGTATCCACCTGTATTAAACTTGGCATTTTACACTAAATATTCCGTATGAAACGAAGTAAAAGCAGTCATGACTGGCTACAAGAGCATTTTAATGATGAATATGTCAAACAAGCACAAGCCCTTGGTTATCGTTCACGCGCGGTGTTTAAATTGCAAGAAATTCAGGAAAAGGATCGTATTATTGGATCAGATATGACCGTAATCGATTTGGGTGCAGCACCAGGCGGTTGGTCGCAATATACGCGGCAAATCGTGGGTAAAAAGCACCAAGTTATCGCTTTGGATATTTTGCCGATGGAGCCGTTGGAAGGCGTAGAGTTTATCTTAGGTGACT
>JABFRM010000073.1 GCA_013141155.1 Methylococcaceae bacterium
AAACCATCTTGACTGAAAATATTGACGTGCTGCACAACATGGCCAAAGCGTTGATGAAATGGGAAACCATTGACCGTTCGCAAATTGATGATTTGATGGCAGGCAGGGAACCTAAACCGTTGCCAGATATTAATAGCGGTTCGGGATCAAAAACTGATTACACAGGCCAAGATCAAGGCAATAAACCCAACTTAGTTAAGCCTGCTGGACAGCTTTAAATATTTCATAGTTTAAAACGCCACTGCTGTGAAGCAGCGTGGCGTTTTTTATGTTATTTAATTGACTTTAAGTTGTCCACCTTGTCCCATGCCACCTTTTACATCTTGGGCTTTATAATTTCTAAGCGAATCTACCATGCCGTTAAAGGCATCAAAAAATGCTGCGGCAGTTGCCTTACCTTCAGGTGTCTTGGTGAAGCCACTCATGCCGACCGCGCCAACACCTGCTCCCATAATGCCCCCCCAGCCTCCCATCGAAGCGTTGAAATTGTTCGCAGTTGCACTGCCTTCAGAAATGGCAACCTGTACAGTAGAACGAATATCGGTGAGTGTTAGGGTGACTACTGTCGATTTAGACTCCATACCGCCAGAAACGGCGCTCACCACTGGTGCAAGTCCGCCAAATCCGGCAGCGCCTAAACCTAAGCCAATTAATGAAGTGCCAACCTGACCTCCACCGGTGGTTTCGTTATTGATGATAACTTGTGGATCTAACAGGTAGTCCGCCGCTACCCGCTGCCCTTTATGCTGTTTTGAACCTGCACGGTATTCGCCGGATTCCCTTTGTTGTCCAACGATATCATTGAGTATTTGGTTAGTGCGCGCATTACCAATAGACGTGATGACAAAGCAGTTGGATTGCTGAACTGCCAAGCGAATCAAAGGATCAACAGTGGTTACACTGCTTGAGCCGCCAAACCGACCATCGCTAACCGCCAGCGTCCCTAAAGGACTTGGGCAGCGAGCTAGGGATTTGTTTGCGTCAACACTGGTAGCCCCCCCCGCAGACCCTGATACCATTGTTCCTCCAGTGCCGGTCTGTACGCAACCGTTGAGAGCCAATAGAGAAATTAATAGCGATGTTCCATGAATTTTTTTGATGTTCATTTGTATGGCACGCCTCTGCGATAAAAAGCTTTTATTAAATTTAGAATTAGTCGAAAGCGCTGAAATGATAAGATAATACTGCAAATAGTTCAACTTAAAGAGGAATGAACTTATGATCCTGGGTTTTTCAGAAAAAAAATTACTAACACTTTGCGTAATTTTCAGCTTAGTAGCTTGCGCTAACCGTGAACCGCAAGCAGAAACTTTGAGTATATGCGATGAAAGTGGTTGTGCCGATCGGCCTGAAGGCTATACCTCTTTTGATCCTGAAAAATCCTCACCTGCTGAAGATCCAGGCGGAAAAATTGCTGCGTTGGAGCAATTGGCAGCGCGTGATCCTCGCGCCGCTTATGATCTCGCGTTGAGATTTTTTCGAGGGGATGGCGTGCGTCAAGATAGTTACAAATCTATTAAATGGATGCGCGATGCGGCTGAGCGGGGAGATTTTAATGCCCAAAAAGCACTGGGTAGGCTTTATCTGACAGGACTGGGTGAAACTGGTTCGGATCCTGGAGAAGCTCAAAAATGGTTGTCAATCGCGGCCAGTAAAGGTGATAAAGAGTCAGCGCAATTATTGCAACAAGCAACCGCAGCGCATCAATCGCAACAAGCGGAATATCGTTGGAACACCCGCTGGCGATCTGTGTTTTATAATAATTGGTTTTATGGATATCCTTATCAAGCGTATTGGGGCGCGAATAATTGGTCTTTTCGGTATTAAGGGTAATTACTTAGCTTTTTGCTGCCCAGTAAATCTTAACTAAAGCACATGAATGACTGAAAAAAAACAAACCACATTATCGCCCGCTAGTTGTAATTCTTCTGCTTCAGATTGTTTTGACGTTATTGTCATCGGTAGCGGCATGGGTGGCTTGACTTCGGCAGCGCTTTTGGCCAAGGCAGGGAAATCAGTATTAGTGCTAGAACAACATGATCGTCCAGGTGGTTATGCACATAGTTTTAAACGCAAACGCCATATTTTTGATGCTGGCGTGCATTTAACCAGTGGTTGTGGCCTGGAAGGTTATCAGGGTGGTCAAGTTATTCGCCGCGTTTTGCAAGCGTGCGATATGTATGGGCAGGTAGAGTTTATCCAAATAAACCCGTTTGCGTATGCTGAATATCCCAATGTCAGCGCCGATTTCCCGCATTCTATTGTTGCTTTTGTAGAGGCAATGCGTGATCGTTTTCCTGATCAAACTGAGGGTTTACAAGCATTATTAACGCTGTGTCTGCATATATCTGAACAAGCTGCTATTGCCGACGAAGTCATGTCCAGCAAAGATAGCTTGTTAATTCAAAGCAAATTACCCCAGTTACTTAAATATCGACAGGCGACCTTAGCAGAAGTTTGGGGGGATTTTATCCAGAATCCTCAACTACAAAGTATTTTCGCGAGTAACTGGCCTTATCTTGGTTTGCCGCCGTCAAAACTTTCTTTTGTGTATTGGGCAACCATGTTGATTGGCTATTTGGTTGATGGTGCTTATTATTGCAAAGGCGGATTTCAAAAGCTGGCGGAAACGCTGGTTGATGGCTTAATCAAACAGGGTGGCATGATTCGTTACCGTTGTGGCGTCGAAAAAATTGCCGTAATCAATAATCAGGTGCAAGGCGTTTTGTTGGCCTCGGGTGAAATGATTAAAGCACGCGTGGTAATATCCAACGCCGATGTTCACCAAACGGTTAAGCAGATGATCGGTGAGGATTATTTCCCTAAAAGATATCTCGCGCGTTTAAATAACCTGCAAGAATCCATATCGGTGTTTGTGGTTTATATTGCAACGGATCTTGATTTGGTGGCTTGTGGGGCACATCACGAAGCGTTTTATTATGCTAATCTCGATCATGAAGCTAATTACCAAGATGCTATAAATGGCGAAATATCTTGGTTAAGCGTTACTGTGCCTACTTTGGTTGATTCATCACTTGCGCCGGCAGGCCATCATATTGTGATGTTAACGACGCTGGCAGCCTATGCTTCAGAGCGGGATTGGTCACAGGCCAAACCGAAGATAATAGAAGCAATACTCGCTCTGGCCAATCAGAAATTGCCTGGATTAAAAGATCATATTTTAGTATTGGAAGCTGGTTCGCCAGCGACTATGCAGCGCTATACGGGTAATTATAAAGGCGCTGCTTATGGTTGGGCCAATACGCCGGAGCAGTCTGGCGCCTATCGCCTGTCACAACGCTCGCCTATTGACGGTTTATATTTTGCCGGACATTGGACTGCACCCGGCGGCGGGGTTTATGGCGCCAGTTTTTCGGGTATGCAAGTTGCGCAGCAAATCTTGGGTGTAACCGGTCAGCAACAGTTTTGGCAGTTATTTCCAAGCGTTACGGAATAATGAGTCAGGGGTGTTTTAATGGCCGTCATGCGTTGGCATTGATGCGTTTTGGGTCGAAAAAGCAGGTGAATTAATACTTGAAAATCGCCTAAATTCTTTGAAAAAAGCCTTCTATGTGTTTAACCAGCCGCTTATCCAGCGCAAACATCATCACCGTGTCGTTTTCTTCAAAAAGGGTGTCATGATGAATGG
>JABFRM010000273.1 GCA_013141155.1 Methylococcaceae bacterium
CAATAAATATTTAGCATTTAAAATCAATATATTGGCTTTAGGTGATTTTAGCCCGTTTCCAATTGTGACTTTTTGAGTAGACTCTATTTAATGTGGATTTGCCCGTCTAACGAATCTATGGATGAGTGGTTTTGAAGGGGGATAACAGAATTTACGTTCATTTTTTCAGTACTATCTGGCGGGTTCTAACAAAAGTTTCCTGAATAATCAAGGCATCAGTACTGGCACGATGCCGAGTTAGGGCTAAGTCAGCTATCACTTGCAATTTAGTTTGCGACCAAATGTCCATTTGAGCTTCTTTTAGTATGATTTCCAGTGGACTCAAGAAAAAACTGGGGGCCATTCCACATTGATAATACAATTTTGATAGCCATGGTTTATCAACTACCCAGCCATCACTATATAAAGTTCTATTTGTTAAAAAAGAATTTAACTCTCTAACAACTGTAGATATTGATTTGCCATAAGCATGTAGATCTTCAATACACAAGCCATGAATTTTCTCGGCTTCTGGATCCCAGTGCAGCCAATCAGTGGCAGGCTTGATCAGCGTACAGTATTTTTGACCCGAGCTTAGTGCAACACCCACTTCTATAGGGTAGCTTTCAAAGCCGAATCCGGATGCTTCAAAATCGAGTATATCTGGTCTAAATGGCGGCAATGTTGATCCTTTGAATAAGGTTAAGAGTGTCAATTGTAATGTTATGGGGATTGTATATCTACTGAGAAACCGAACTGCTCAATACCCATCAGTCGTTAACGACTTGTCAACACAATCACTGTTCTCGCATTTACTGCATAATGCTGCTGAACGGTAAGTATTTCTAAATTGTTGTCGTCCAGAATTGCGAGTTCTTCCGATAAACTGGTGTCGATAAATCGATACCATTTTTGATTGTTAAGATTAGGAAGTTGAAACGTTCCTGCTTCCCAATACAGATTGGCTATGAGATAGATATCGGGAAAAACGCCATTAGCATTGCTACCAAACATATGCGCCGCTATGCTACGCGATTCAAAACTCCAGTCTGGTTCTCCTAGTTGGTGACCATGCCAATTGATTTGTAGGCCAAGACCATCCTTAATGGTGAAGCTATTGTGCCGTAATAACGCATGAGATTTTCTAAATGCGATCAATAAACGAAAAAACCTATATAAGCCTTTGTTTTCTTCTAGGCCTTGCCAGTTTAACCAACTGATGATGTTGTCTTGGCAGTATGAATTATTGTTGCCTTGTTGGGTTCGCCCCATTTCATCCCCCGCTAAAATCATAGGCACCCCACGTGAAATCAATAATAACGTGGCTAAATTACGAACTTGTCGTTCACGCAAGTTGTTAATATAAGGATCATCTAGTTCACCTTCTGCACCGCAGTTCCAGCTAAGATTATTGTTGTCGCCATCGCAATTGCCTTCGCCATTTGCCCAGTTAAGCTTTTCGTTATAACTGACTAGGTCGTGCAATGTGAAACCGTCGTGACTGGTTACAAAGTTTATGCTGTGACCAGGATCTCTCCCAAATTGGTAGAGATCAGCACTGCCTGCGAGGCGATTAGCCAGCTTTCCTGCCATCCCGGGATCACCCCTGACAAATCGCCTGACATCATCACGAAAATGACCATTCCATTCTGCCCATCTACCCCAATTTGGAAAGCTTCCAACTTGGTATAATCCTGCAGCATCCCAAGCTTCCGCAATTAATTTGGTACTGGCAAGCACGGGGTCGCCGGCAATTTGTTCCAGTAAGGGCGGGCTATCTAATACTTTGCCTTGTTGATCGCGCCCCAGTATGGAGGCTAAATCAAAACGAAATCCATCGACATGCATTTCCGTCACCCAGTAACGTAAACTGTCCATAATAAAGTGCCGCACATAAGGATGGTTACAGTTTATGGTATTCCCACAGCCTGAAAAGTTCATGTAACTACCATCTTCCGATAACATGTAATAAGCACTATTGTCGATACCTTTTAAAGAATAGCTTGGCCCTCTGTGATCACCTTCTCCGCTGTGGTTGTAAACCACATCAAGTATGACTTCAATGCCAGCCGCATGGAATGCTTTGACCATATCTTTAAATTCATTTATTTCACTACCCAGCACTTTACCTGCCGCGTAACCTGATTTAATGGCAAAAAAGGATAAGGGATGATAACCCCATAAATTGCGTAGCGCTGAACCCGTATCTGGATTGGTGCGTTCATTATCCAGCTCATCGAATTCAGTGATCGGCAATAACTCCACGGCGGTGATACCTAGTTCAACCAGATACGGTATTTTCTCGATTAAACCTCTGAAAGACCCCGGATTATTGACGTTTGAAGAATGATCCTGGGTAAAGCTGCGCACATGTAATTCATAAATGATTGAATCGGCAAGCGGGCGATTAATGGGTTGGTCAAATTCCCAATCGTATGCCTTATCCACTAATATCGCGCGGCGAAATGGTGTGCCTGGACGTTCCTGATCTGCCCAAGTAGCCCGTCCATCTAGGGCAATTGCATAAGGATCGGCTAATAACAAGCTGGCATTGTATCGATGCGGAAGGGTTTTTGGTCCGTCGATTTTATAGGCATATTCGATACCTGGATTTAACCCGGCAATAAACACATGCCATACATCACCCGTGCGATTAACTTTGTTATCCAGTGGAAAAGCGGCGATTTCTTGATCTTCGTCGGGCAGAAAAAATACCAGCACAACTCCGGTTGCATGACGCGCATATATCGAAAAATTAACGCCACCCCTTTCTATAGTGGCTCCGAAAGGCAAAGCATGACCTCGTTGAAAACCAAAATCATCCGTAATTAAGGAGAGGAATTCCACTGTTGATTTTGATGACATAAATAATCCTTTTGCAATAGTCAATTAGCATCTGAAAATTAATTTTTCGTTAAAAAACCTTATATATAAATTTCCCATATCTGAAGTTAACATCTGGTTACATAAATAATAATTTAACGTGCCTTGAATAATAGACGAAATATACGTACTGTCCTAAATTATTTATTCTTCGGTAGGAAGGATGTTGTTTTTTGTTGTTGAGGGTGTTCTGTAATGAGTGACAATTTCTTGTAATTACGAAGAACCGTAATTGACCGTTTGTGCAGGTCAGTCGGCGAATTCAACTCTGAAGTGCAATTCTAGTATTCATGCGGTGACGTTCCTATTTTTGTAGGGCATAATATCAAAGCAGGCGAGAGTTTTGAGTGACATGCCTTCTGCTAGGATTAGCAGGAATGGCGTGCTAGCCGACTGCAACTTATTGCTTTAGGGTTATTTAATGACACCCTCTGAAATATAAAACATTCGTTCAAGTATTTAAAATCATTATGAAATTAAACGGGTGGTTTTGCTTAAAATTGACCTTGACTGCCTGTGACGTATTATTTATGCACAATAACACCTTGAACACGCTGGCGTATGAAGCTTGCCCGCAGTGCGACTTATTGCTTAAATCCGCAGCCGTTGCAGTAGGCATTAAAGCCCATTGTCCACGTTGCGGCTGCCAATTGTATCGTCCCAGGCACTACAGTGTCGAACGCACCTTTGCCTTATCTTTAACTGGGTTGATTTTATTCATCCCCGTCAATCTGTTGCCGCTAGTCGGTATCCTGGTGCTGGGTAACGCCCAGGAAGCCTCTTTGTGGTCGGGCGTTAGCACCTTGTATGCTGAAGGTTTGTGGGGGGTGGCAATTTTGGTGTTTTTGTCCAGCATGGCCTTTCCTTTTCTAAAAATCAGCTTGTCGTTATTGGTCAGTGGGCATTTGTATTTTGATAAACCGAATCGGTATTTAAAAGTTTGGTTGCGCACTTTACAGCATCTGGATGAGTGGGCGATGCTGGAAGTTTATACGCTGGGGATTATTGTCGCCTGTGTTAAGCTAGCTTCCCGAACGGAGCTTAAATTTGGTTTAGGCTTGGCAGCATTTATTGCCTTATTACTGGTGATTGTTATGCTAACGAGTAGCCTGGATGAACATTTATTCTGGCAACGCATAGCTGCCTTAAATAAGCAATAAAGACCACCATAACAATTGACGCGATGAGTTTCTCCAATAAAAAATCGGCTTTAAAACAAGGGTTGATACGGTGTCATCACTGTGGTTGCATTGTTCAATTGCCTGTTAATGCTTTGCATAGCAAGCATCTGGAACCTTGTCCTCGCTGTGACGGGCAACTGCATATAAGGCTCCCCAACAGCTTTCAACGCACCGCAGCGTTGCTGTGCAGCGCTTTTATTCTGTATATTCCCGCCAATGTTTTTCCGATCATGATCGTCACCAAGTTTGGCGTCCCGGAGCATCACACCATCATCAGCGGCATTATTTCGCTCATCAATAGCGGCATGGTCCCCATTGCCACGCTGGTTTTCATTGCCAGTGTTTTAGTCCCCTTAATAAAAATGCTGGGACTCGCCATTTTATTGTGGGCGGTACGGCATCGCTGGCAGCGGAATATGCGTGTATTGACCTTGGTTTATCGCATTATTGCGTTTGTGGGACGCTGGTCTATGCTGGATATTTTCATGATTTCAATCCTGGTCTCCATCGTCAGTTCAGAAGCCCTGGAGCAAGTGCTGGCAGGCCCTGCCGCTACCGCATTTGCTGGCGTGGTGGTGTTGACCATGCTAGCCACTAATAGTTTTGATCCGCGCTTATTGTGGGATCGCCTGAGAGTGCAATAACTATGGAACAACCCGACTTCAGCGCTGCTCCGCTGTCATTAAACAAACGCCGCGAACTGCCGTTGGTGTGGATATTGCCTATTATTGCGTTACTGGTCAGCGTCTGGCTGGTGGCTAAATCCATCCATGAAAAAGGCCCCGTTATCACCATTCGCTTTCCTACTGCCGAAGGCCTGGAAGTCGATAAAACCAAAGTCCGCTTTTTAAATGTGGAGATCGGCAAAGTCACTGCGATCAATATTGATGCCGATTTAAAAACTATTTTAGTCACCGCACAGATCAATCACAGTGCGGAAGATTATCTGCATGAACATACGCAGTTTTGGGTGGTGCGCCCGCAAATCGGCCTTGGCGGTGTGTCCGGTTTGGGTACGCTGCTATCTGGGGCGTACATTGAAATTCACCCGGGGGATGGTGATGATCAGTCTAATTTTACTGGTTTAACCAATCCGCCGGTGCTTAAACAAAATCAGGATGGCCGCTATTTTGTCCTGGAAACCGATGATTTGGGATCGTTAAGACAAGGCACGCCCATTCATTTTCATGGCATAAACGTCGGCGAAGTGCTCAGTTATAAATTGGTTGCAGAAGGCGGTTTAATTCGCTTGGCCGTGTTTATTAATGCACCTTATCACCGCTTCGTGCGTAAAAATACGCATTTTTGGACAGATGGCGGTATTGATGTTTCGGCAGGCGCTGAAGGCTTTAAAGTGCGCAGTGCGCCCTTGGTGTCCTTATTAAGTGGCGGTATCGCGTTTGAAGCGTCGGTGGAAGATAATGTCGACAGCATTATGCCGGATAACACCATGTATGAGCTATTTAACAATTACGAACAAACCACCCAAGTAACCTATCAAAATTCCTTAAAATACGTGCTGTACTTTAGCGGTTCAGTTAGAGGGTTGACTGAAGGCGCGCCAGTTCAGTTACGCGGCATTACCATGGGTAAAGTAAAAAAAATTAATGTGGAGGTTGATGAGCATTCCACTGCTATTCGTATTCCCGTATTAGTCGAATTAGAGCTAGACCGTATTAAAGACATGCACGGTGATTTTAAAATTAGTGATCATGAATTGGTTGCTGCCTTGGTTAAAAAAGGCTTACGCGCCCAATTGCAGACTGGCAGTTTATTAACTGGGCAATTGCTGGTGGATCTGGATTTTTACCCGGAAAGTAAACCGAGGGAAATTGTAACCCTGGGCAAATACCCTGAATTCCCCACCACCGCCAGCTCTTTAGATCAGTTTTCTACGTCTGCCAAAGTGATTATGGATAAGCTGTCGAAATTGCCGCTCAATGAACTCACCGCCGAACTGAATAAAACCTTGCAAACCCTGCAAACCACATCTGCTGCGGCTACTGCCATGCTCTATAGCGCCAAAACTACCTTGACCACCGCCGATCAAACTATTAACACGGCGGGTAAAACCCTCAGCTCTGCTGATCAAGCCTTAAGCACAGCGCAGCAAACCTTAAATACTTTAAAACCTGGTTCAGACATGCAATATCAATTGCATCAAATGCTCTTGGAACTCACGCAGGCCGCCAGTTCCATCAGGCAAATGGCGGATATTCTGGAACAGCATCCAGATTCGGTTATTCGTGGCAAACAACAGCCCTAAGGAAACGTCATGCAAAAACTAATGCTCGCAGCACTGGCGTTAATTTTACTGTCTTGCAGCAGCACTGCACCGACACAGTTTTATACCTTAGATGCGGTGATAACAGCACCTGTAACTCTGGTTGATGCAACTCAAAAATCACGCGTGATTGGTATCGGCCCCATTGCCTTGCCAGCCTTGCTCAACCGGCGGGCTATTGTCACCCGTAGCGCACAGCAAGGTATTCAAGTCGCGGATACGCAGCAATGGGCAGAACCGCTGCTAGATAATATTACCCGCGTCATTGCCCGTAATATCGGCATTTTAAAACCTAAGTATATTCTGCATGCCTATCCCTGGACGGCGTTTGGTCAGGTTGATACCCGTGTCGTCATTGAAGTAACGCAGTTTGAAACCCATTTAGGTAAAGCTGTTTATTTTGAAGCAGTCTGGTCGATAAGGGATGAGCGCTTGGAAAAAACCCTCTTGCAGGGACAGTCTAAAATTGAACAACCTTTAACCAGTCAAGATACTGCCGAAATGGTGGCAAAAATGAATATTATTCTAGCGGCCTTCAGTACCGAGTTGGCCAGGGCGTTACAGTGATTTTAATACCCAATCGTGGGCAAAATTATTGATTTATTCAATATAGCCCGTTAAGCTGGTTGCATGATTATTATCCAGAGCTGTTCTTTTGAAATTCTCTATTTACGCTTACACAAGGAACCCCCATGCGTTTTTTTAAGACTGTTTCAATAGTATGCGTACTTTTGTTACCGGCGTTAGGTCTGGCAGATGACCTAACAACTGCTGAGCATGCCCAGACGCATATTGACTTAACCTTGCATTGGGCAGGTTATTTGGCATTGCTATTCTTTGCTGTGGCCTATTTTTTCGCTATGATCGAAGAAGTGACTGATTTACGAAAATCTAAACCCATGGTATTTGCGGCAAGTTTAATTTGGGTGTTAATTGCTGCGGTTTATGCGCATCATGGAATGAGTGAACAGGTTGGGACTGCGTTTCGTGCCACACTGGTCGGCTATATAGAGCTATTTTTGTTCATTATGGTGTCCATGACCTATTTAAACGCCATGGAAGACCGCGGGGTATTTGACAGCCTGCGCATCTGGTTATTGAGCAAAAATTTTACTTACCGGCAATTATTTTGGATCACCGGTTTCCAGGCGTTCTTTATTTCTTCCGCGTGTAACAACTTGACTACCGCGTTGCTGATGGGTTCAGTTATTTTAGCGATGGGTAAAGATAACCGTCGTTTTGTGACCTTGGCGTGTATTAATGTGGTGGTGGCGGCTAACGCCGGTGGCTCGTTTAGCCCTTTTGGCGAT
Organism: Methylococcaceae bacterium; assembly: GCA_013141155.1. GTDB lineage: Bacteria > Pseudomonadota > Gammaproteobacteria > Methylococcales > Methylomonadaceae > SXIZ01. The sequence continues at coordinate 7,638 of JABFRM010000273.1, forward strand.
ATTACCACGCTGTTGGTCTGGCAAAAAGGCGTGGTGCCGTTTACAGATTTTTTTACCCTGTTTATTCCTGCAGTTATTAACTTTGCCTTGCCGGCAGCAATCATGCACTTCTTTATTCCCAACGCAAGACCCGCGGCGCTTTTAGAGCCGCAAGCCATGAAACGCGGCGGTTTTGTGATCATAATTTTGTTCGCATTAACGATTATTACCGCAACTTGTTTTGAAAATTTTTTGAGTTTGCCACCCGCAGCAGGCATGATGCTGGGGTTGACTTATTTAAGTTTTTTCAGTTATTACATGCAAAAAACCGTGGATCCAGAGCAAGCGTTAGCGGTTCAAAATGCAATCAACGTTAAAATCGATCATTTTGCGCCGATGAAATATATGAATAACCCAGCGGCATTGGCAAAATTAAATAAAAAAACGGTGGATCAATCTTTTGACGTGTTCCAAAAAGTGGCTAACCTGGAATGGGATACCTTGCTGTTTTTCTACGGTGTCATGGTGAGTGTCGGCGGATTAAGTTTCATAGGCTATTTAGGTCTTACTTCACATTATTTATACGGTACGATTAATCCTACTTATGCCAATATTTTAGTGGGCATCGCCTCTGCTTTTGTTGACAACGGTACCATTATGCTCGCGGTACTGACCATGGCACCGGATATTTCTCAAGGTCAATGGTTGTTGGTAACATTGACCGCTGGTGTGGGCGGGAGTTTGCTGGCGGTAGGGTCGGCTGCCGGCGTCGGCTTAATGGGGCAGGCCAAAGGTATTTATACCTTTACCAGTCATTTAAAATGGACGCCAGTGATTGCGTTAGGCTATGCAGGCAGTATTGTGGCGCACTTCCTGCTGAATGGTCGGTATTTTTAACACTCAGCGGCAGCGTTTAAAACGTTTGGTTTATTGCGGTATCTCTGTCGAGTCATGGGGTTCAGCGCTCATGTCCTGTAAAAGATGTTCCTCGCTTTTATGTGTCATTACCACCACCGATATGCGGCGGTTCATAGGGTCTAAGCTATTCCGCACATTATAAGGCGCACTGGAAGCAAGCCCAACGACCCGCATGACTTTTGCTTCAGCAACGCCGTTTTTAACCAATTCTTGACGCGCGGCATTGGCGCGGTCACTGGAGAGTTCCCAGTTGCTATATCCGGTTTGATTGCCGGGAAACGGGCGGGCGTCAGTATGTCCATTAATGCTGATTTTATTGGGTAATTCATTAATTACTGGCGCCAGTTCCTTTAAAATTAAGCGAATATGCGGCGCTGTCGCTGCACTGGCTAAATTAAACATGGGTCTATTTTGACTGTCTATAATCAGAATTCTAAGACCCTCATGGGTTATTTCCAGTTTGATTTGTTCTTTAAATTCATTGAGTTCTGGTTTTGCATCTATCATCGCTTGAATTTTTTCTTTAAGCGCTTCAAGTTGTGCTAAATCAATAATTTCTGCCTGTTGAATTTCAATTTGGAGAGCACTTTCAATTTTAGGGGTTTCGCCTTGATCGACTTGTCCGCTGAGCCGTGAATTTAAATCAGAACCCCCACCTTGAATGACACTGGTGCGATTACCCACCGCATCGCCGCCGATTAACGAGGCTTTGTATGGATTGCTAAAGTATTCCGCAATGCCTTTGCGCTTGTCTTGGGTGGTTGAACCTAATATCCACATTAATAGAAAAAAAGCCATCATGGCGGTGACAAAATCCGCATAGGCAAGTTTCCACATACCACCATAATGTTTGTAGGGTTTGTTTTTTTTGATCTTTTTGATAATAATCGGTTGCATGGCCATGGCTAGACTTACTCTTTGGCCGCTTTTAATTGCGCTTCTAATTCTAAGAAGCTGGGACGCATAGGGGAGCTGATCATTGCCCGCATATATTCAGCGGTCATCGGCGGTGAGATGCCACGGCTACAACACATGATGCCTTTTTGGACGCACTTCAAGGCATTCCCTTCGGCTTCAAGCCGGTCTTCCATAACGGCTGCAACCGGAGAAATAAAGCCGTAAGAAACTAAAATACCCAAAAAAGTCCCCACTAAAGCGGCGGCAATTAATTTCCCCAGTTCTGCGGGCGGCAGATGCAGAGATTCCATGGCATGTACCACCCCCATGACCGCGCCGACAATCCCGAACGCGGGCATGGCATCACTGATGCGTTGCACGGCCTTGATCGGTGCTTGCCCATCTTCATGATGCACTTCCAGCGCTTGATCCATCAGTTCTTCCAGTTGGTGTTCTTCAATGCCGATCACCAGTAAACGAAGATTGTCGCTGATGAAGTCCATGATGTGTTTATCCGCCAAAACGTTAGGGGTAAAAATATTGGCATTGTCTGGATTTTCAATGACTTCTTCCAGCGACAATAAGCCTTCTTTGCGTATTTTTTGACTGAGGGTAAAAAAAGACAACACCAATTCGCTATAGTACGCTTTACTTTGGGTTGAGGATTTTAAGGTGCTAGTGGCGGCAGCGAGGGTTTTTTTTATCATGGCGAATGAATTGCCACTAACAAAAGCCCCCAAGGCAGAGCCAAAAATAATAAGCATTTCAAATGGTTGAATGAGTACGGCGGGGTGCCCCCCCGATGCCATAAAGCCGCCGATTACTGCACCAAAAACCAAAATATAACCGATAATGACAAACATAGACTCTCTACTGTAAGGATTTTTTTAGACCGGAATGCGTAAATTAAGGGTCGATTTCTTTGTGATGAAAATCACCTTATAACTATAGACCAAAAAACCTGAAATATGGCAAATGCCCGCAGTATTTTCTCCACAAGCCAGAATCAGTTGTTTTTTTATGCTTAGGAGTGAGCGATAAATTTCTTCCGAAACTTCACACCCTCATCCCGAAGGGCTTGAGTATCTACAAAAGTTTCAAAGCACGTCATTCCGGCATGGATGTGACAAATAGTCTAGCACCGAGCATGAATCAAACACTTATGTCCAGCCACGTTACCATCCTTGGCTCTGGATTCCGGCATCCATGCCGGAATGACGGTAAACTATACTTGTGTGGATATTTATGTCCTGAAGGGAGAGGGTTATATAATCGCAGGCGTTGTTGCAAAGCAGTAAAAGCAGGCGCAGAGAGCCTAAAAGTAAAATAAACAGCAAAGAGGCCGGGCTTTAAGCGGTATGATGATCTAGATTATAAGCTGAGGTAATGGTGCGTCTATGGTATTCGCTCCGTGACGGCAAAAAATAGGCCAATTGCATAACGTAAATTTTTACTTTAGGACAGGATAACCGTGACACAGCCTATTGTTATTTTACTGTCTACCTATAATGGTCAGCTTTATCTGGAGGCGCAGATCAACAGCCTTTATGCGCAAACCCATCAGAATTTTTCCCTTATCGTTCGGGATGATGGTTCAACTGATCAAACCCGGGCTATTTTAAAAAAATACGCCCAACGCTATTCCAATATCATCCTTATCGAAGGCGATAATCTGGGGGTTATTAATAGCTTTTATCATTTGCTGGCGCACTGTCCGGCTAACCCTAAACAGTTTTATGCGTTTTGTGATCAAGATGATGTTTGGCAGCCTGCTAAGCTGACGAACGCATTGCATCGACTTAATGCCACGGTTAATCCTGCATTGGCCTTAGTTTGCTCGCGATTGGCGTATGTAGATAGTGAATTAAACCTCTTGCAATTGTCGCCAATACCTATGTTTTTTGGCTTTGAAAATGCCCTGATTGAAAACTCAGCGATTGGCTGCACCATGGTTTTTGGGGAGGTCATCAGGCAAAAAATACTGGCTGCCAATCCTGATCAGATGATGATGCACGATTGGTGGGCTTATTTGGTGGCGGCGGCGTTTGGCGAGGTGCTATATGATCCTGAGCCAAGTATTTTATATCGGCAACATGCCAACAATGTGGTGGGTTGGGATAAACAATGCTCAACCTTGCTAAAAAAATCGACAAAATTTTTGCGCAATATTTTGGTTGAGCAACAAGGCTTGCAGTCATTGACACAAGCGGCATATTTTCTAAAAACCTATCCTGATTTATCGGAAGCAAAACAGCAATTACTTGGGGAGCTTTTAGAGTTAAAAACGTCCAGTACGATTTTAGATCGCTATCGCTTTTTACAGCGGACAAATATCCAGCGCAACAATGCCATTGAAAATTTGATTTTAAGATTGACGGTTTTGTTTAATTTACATTAAGCAAAAGTGGCAGCAACTGTTTAAGTGCGTGTTGATTTGACAGCGATTGCGTATAAAACTGCTGCGCTGCCTGTGCATAATGTTTGATTTGTTCAGGTTGGGTAATTAGATTTTTTATCGCTGCTGCCAAAACTTCCGCAGAGCCTGGGGGTATCAAAATAAAAGGTGGCGTGAGGTGATTTTGCGTATTGGCGTGCATCCAGTCAGTTTTCGCGGTGATAATGGCGCGTCCGCAGGCGGCGTAATGGTAAATTTTTAACGGGCAGACGCGTTGCGTTTTGGCGGTGCTGCCAAAAATACCTAAACAAATATCAGCGTTTTGAATGGCTGCAAGCAAGTGTGTTTGCTCTTGCCATTCCTTAATCCAGATTAAATTATTGGGGTTGGTGGCAATAACCTCAGCAATTAACGGCGCCATTTGACCGTCGCCAATGATTTTAAACACCACATTAGTCTGCTGAGCCAATAACTTAATCGCCCCCACAATAACCTCAACCCCTTGTAAAGGAATGAGGGTGCCAATAAATAATACTTGGAAGATTTTATTAGGGGATGGCTTTGGATAAGCAGGGGCAGGTAGGTGCTGCTCATTGGTCGATAGGGGAATCGCTACAAATAATTGCTGCGGTAAATTGAATAATTCGCTTAAATACAGCGCATTCTGTTCGGTATCGACGATCACTGCTGAACTGTTCTGATACGCCCGCCGCTCTATATGGAATAACAGTTTCGCAACAATATGCCCAGTCGAAAAATACCCACGATCAATACAAATGGTATCGTAAAGGGAAATAAACGCATCTAAAATTAAGCGTTTAGGTCGATAACGTTGGGGTAAAATCGACAATAAGCAACTGATAAAAACCGCAGGATAGGGGATGTAAATTAGCTCTTTATGGGGATGTTTTAAATATTGTATAAGAATAATGCCGTGTGCCGCTACAAAGCGCCAGCCTGTAGTGAGTAACTGCGGTATTTTTTGGTTAGAGATGTTGTTTTGCCAAATCGCTTTATGCAGGATCACAACGGCAAAATCTGCAAGTTTAGCTAAATCTTCCAGCCGATATTTAATATTGGGATACCCTGCGGACTCTGGATAAACACCTAAAATTAACAGATTTTTTTTAATCTTACCGGTCATGGTTTTCGCCAATCCAGGCGTTATTTTTTAGCTCACCCATTTTGCCGGTACACGCATGGATAGTGCCTAAGCCCATGGCGGCGATTTTTTGAGTTTTTGCCGCTTCATAGAACATAACAGTTAAAAACTCTACCGTTAAGCGTACCAATTGCTTACCACACCATAAAGGTTCTTGGCGATAATAATTGAAAACCGTCACTAAACAGTTGCGCGTAATATAATATTTTCGCAAAGCACTGTGTTCCGGTATCTGAAATAATGCGGGGCGATGAAAGGTGGTTGACCTGCCAATAGTGTGGCGCATCAGCATTTTAGTGCTGACCCAAAGCGCATAACCGTGTTGGCGTGCGCGCAGTGAGAACTCATGGTCAACAGAATCAATAAAATAATCTTCCCGAAAAAAGCCTATTAATGTTGGCAACTTTGCCAAAATCAACGTTCCTGAGGTAATTAAAGTTTTTCGTGCCACATACTTTTGCTGCGCCTGTGGGATAATAGCGGGTCTGTTGAAAGCTTCATGAAAATAATTGCAGCCGATGATAACGGGTTTTAAGGTGTTCTGATCGTAAATGGCGCTTAACTCAGGCAATAGTTCTGGGTAAACCAGCGTATCTTGATCAAAGCTAATGACCCAAGTGGATTGTTGCGCAAGCGCAAATTTAAAACCCTGATTTAAAGCCGTTGCGATGCCTTTATTGCTTGCGTTTTGGATTATTGTAAGCGTTGTCGGCGTGGTTTTTTGGCAATACTGTTGTAATTGCCTTTGAAAGCCTTGTGTAGAGCCATTATCTACAATGACCACGCTGCTAAACTGTGCGCTAATCCGTTTTAAGCGTTCAAAGAACTCTGAATCTGCATTATAGGTGATAATAAGCGCGCAGCTATTGGCACGGGTGGGCGGTAGGATAGGCTCGGACACTTTGAAAATGGTTTTAGTCGTAAATATTAAGCAGATGGAAAAATTTAATTAGAACTATATCATGTCAGCGCTTAAAATTATGATGAATCAGTGTGTTCAAGGGTCACATAATATTTAAGTGGCGGAAGGCTTAACCCTTTAAGATGGTTTATTTCGTAATCGTAATGGTAGGAACGCTTCTTGAATCCACATAAAAAATTTTCCACCAGTCCGCTGGAAATGCTGCGTAGCATCATCAAAAACCGCCAGCTTATTGTCCAGATGGCTAAACGTGACGTCATTGGTCGTTATCGCGGGTCGGTATTGGGCTTGGCGTGGTCGTTCTTTAATCCGCTGATTATGCTGGCAGTTTATACCTTTGTATTTAGCGTTGTTTTCCAGTCGCGCTGGACGACGACTTCTAATAGCCAAACTGAATTTGCCTTAGCGCTGTTTGTCGGCATGATTACCCATGGCTTGCTGGCGGAGTGCGTCGGACGCGCACCCAGCATTATTTTAAGTCATGTCAGCTATGTTAAAAAAGTGGTATTTCCTTTAGAAATCCTCCCTTGGGTAGCGATGGGCGGCACCTTATTTCACAGTTTAATTAGTTTGTGCGTTTGGGCATTATTTTTTGTCGTGGTTAACCAATCATTGCATTGGACGGTGGTGTTTATCCCGTTAGTGCTGCTGCCTTTGGTGTTATTTACCATGGGATTAGCCTGGGTTTTGGCTGCTCTGGGCGTTTACCTAAGAGATATAGGCCAAATGACGGGCGTATTCACCATGATCCTGATGTTTTTATCCCCAGTCTTTTATTCTGCGGATCGTTTGCCGGAAAAGTTTAAGATAGCCATGTATTTAAATCCATTAACGTTTATTATCGAGCAAGCCAGGGATGTTTTAATGTGGGGTAAATTACCCAACTGGAATGGGCTGGCTATAGCCATTATTATTAGCTTTATAGTCGCTTGGTTAGGTTTTGTGGTATTTCAAAGAACTCGCCAAGGATTTGCCGATGTCCTTTGATATGCCATCACCAACAATGCAGTCCTTAAATGACGATATTGCTATTCGCGTAGAGGGATTGAGCAAATGTTATCAAATTTACGATAAGCCTCACCAGCGTTTGCTGCAAGGTTTTTTAGGCAGCAAAAAGCAATATTACAAAGAATTTTGGGCGTTAAAAGATGTTTCGTTTGAAATAAAAAAGGGTGAAACAGTTGGAATTATTGGGCGTAATGGTTCTGGAAAATCTACATTATTGCAGATTATTTGCGGCACACTAACGCCAACCAGTGGCACTGTTGAAACTTATGGACGCATAGCCGCGCTGCTTGAGTTAGGTTCAGGTTTTAATCCTGAATTTACCGGGCGTGAAAATGTGTATATGAATGCTGCGGTGTTGGGCCTTACACAAGATGAAATTGATGCGCGTTATGATGACATACTGGTGTTTGCGGATATTGGGGATTTTATCGAGCAACCGGTTAAGACTTATTCAAGCGGTATGATGGTCAGGTTAGCGTTTGCTGTCATTGCTCATGTGGATGCAGATATTTTAGTGATTGATGAAGCATTGGCTGTGGGTGACGCGTTTTTTACACAAAAATGTATGCGGTTTTTGCGCAATTTTATGAAAAAAGGGACGGTGCTTTTTGTTAGTCATGACACAAGCTCGATAAAAAACCTTTGCAATCATGCTGTTTGGATAGAAAAGGGTAATGTTTTACAAGAAGGCAACCCAAAAGAAGTCTGTGAGTTATACCTGCAAGCGTTTTATGAAGCACAGCAAGGGAGCAGTAGCAGCACAAAGCTTAAAGAAATTAAAAATCAGGATGCGTCTAAATCATTAAAAGATCAGCGGTTAGAATTCATTAACGCCAGTAATTTACGTAATGATTTGCAGATTTTTGAGTTTAATTCAGACTCTGCTTCATTTGGGAAAGGGGGAGCACAAATCACAGGTGTTGAGTTCCTTGATAAAGACGAATCCCCTCTTGCTTGGGTTGTTGGTAGTGAGTTAGTCACCTTAAGGATTCAAGCGATAGCACACGAATTACTTGATGCACCAATTATTGGTTTTGCCATTAAAGATCGTTTAGGTCAGGTTTTATTTGGTGACAATACTTACATTAGCTACAGGGATGCCCCATTATTTTGCGAATTAGGAAGTAATATTCGCGCAGAATTTACATTTTTAATGCCTATATTACCGGCGGGTGACTACAGTGTACATGTAGCTATTGCCAATGGAACACAAGCTCAACATATTCAACACCATTGGGTACACGATGCTGTGCAGTTTAAGTCTGAATCCAGCAGTGTTGCAACAGGACTTATTGGTATACCGATGCAGTGCATAAGGTTTGATACATCAAGGGGCATGATGTGAGAGATGGATCTGAAAGCATGGGGTTTACGGGTGAACGCTTCGTCCCGGACGCAGTGCATGGCGATATAGAGTTAGAGCATCTTCATCGTTACTTATTTGCTTGTAAAGCTGTCTCTGGGAAGGTTGTGCTTGATATTGCAAGTGGGGAGGGATATGGTAGCGCTATGCTTGCTAGGACAGCAAAAAAAGTCACAGGCGTTGATATCTCTCAAGAAGCTATTTTACACGCCCAAAGTAAATACAAAGTCGAAAATCTCGACTTTCTGATTGGTTCGTGTTCCGCGATTCCACTTGGGGATGCCAGTGTCGATGTGGTAGTCAGTTACGAAACCCTTGAGCATCACGATGAACATGAGGCCATGATGCTGGAAATAAAAAGGGTTCTTCGTCCGACTGGGGTGCTTATTATTTCTAGTCCTGACAAGCTTGAGTATTCGGAAAAGCCAAGGCGCACCAATCCGCACCATGTTAAAGAGCTTCATCGAAACGAATTCAAAAAACTTCTGGAGATGTACTTTAATAACCATAGCCTTTATGGGCAGCGAGTGGTTTATGGTTCCGCAATCTTCTGTGAAGATAATCGTAGTCAAATTGAAAGTTATGAGCTTATTGATGATGGGTTATTAGCTATTTCTGGTGTTCCCCGAGCGCTCTATTTGGTTGCTGTTGCTTCCGATATTGCGCTCCCTTTGTTAAGTAGCGGAATTCTTGAGCAACGAATAGAAGATACAGTGTTTATAACGGAACGCGATATTGAAATTAATTGGTTAAAAGAAAAATTATTGGAAAAGGATGCCGCCTTACTAGAAAAAGATAGTTTTTATCAAAAACAGGCCATTGAAAAAGATCAAGGAATCAATTGGCTAAACAATAAAATACTCGAACGTGGCGAGGCTATTTCTTGGTTACAGCAAAAATTTACGGAAAAGGATGAGGCATTACGAGAAAGAAATAGTTTTTATCAAAAACAAATTATTGAAAAAGATGAAGGGATAAAGTGGCTACAAGATCAAATTCAAAATCGTGATGATGTTATTTTAACCTTAAATGAAAAACGATTAGAAATAGAACGAGATTATACTAACCAAATTGCAGAAAAAAACAATGATATAGATTGGTTGAAAAATCAAGTCAATGAGCGCGGGCGAGATATCCAGTGGTTACAAAATATTTTTTTTGAACCTAAAAAAAATAATAATTCAATAATAGTAAAACTTGCTAAAAATTTACGAAATACTATTAATCAATCAAAAATAATTCATGTTATAAAAATTGATGTGGTGTACCGCTTAGCGAAAATATATCGACGTATTGAACAAAAAACAATATCTAAGTTTAATAATAAATCGCTGACCGTTATGACGGAAAGGCGAAAGGAAGTGTTGTTCAGTCAAGCGCATATTGATTGGGTGACGCATAAGAATAATCAAAACGACTGGCCTTTAATAGACATCTGTGTTGTTACCTATAATAGCACTGAATGGTTAGATATGTTTATGTCTAGTTTGGTTAAGCAAAGATACCCTTTAACTAAAATTAACTTAATTTTTGTAGACCATAGCCCAAATGATGAGACAGTTAAAAAAATAAATTCAATCTGCTCGGATTTACAGAATAGTTTTTTTAAAACACAAGTTTTACAACAAGCAAACAAAGGCTTTGGTTGCGGACATAATCTAGCAATCAAGCAAGGTAATGCTGACTTTATTTTAGTTACTAATATAGAT
>JABFRM010000261.1 GCA_013141155.1 Methylococcaceae bacterium
AGTCTAGCTTATTCATCGCTTTACTTTGCTCTACAACCGTACTTTTCGCCGAAGAAGGTGGTTATGAAACCATAACACCTGCTCAACCTACTCAGAACAAAGACAAAATTGAAGTCATTGAATTCTTTTGGTATGGCTGCCCCCATTGTTACCATCTTGAACCTGCGATAGCAAAATGGTTAAAAAGCAAACCTAAAAATGTCGATTTCATTCGTCAACCGGCGGTATTTAGCAAACCTTGGGGTGACCATGCCAAAGCTTTTTTTACAGCAGAAGCATTGGGGGTGCTAGATAAAGTCCATGATGATTTTTTTGACGCTATTCAAAATAAAGAGCAAAAATTAGATACCGAAGCACAATTAGAAAAGTTCTTTGTTGCCCATGGCGTTGAAGCAGGCGCTTTTCACACCGCGTATAGTTCTTTTCTGGTCGATGCCAAATTCCGTCAAGCATCGGGCATGGCAGCTCGTTATGGCGTTACTGGCGTCCCCGCCCTGATCGTTAACGGCAAATATAAAATCACTGGGCCATCAGCGAAATCTCAAGACAATATGATTACCGTATTAGATCAGCTTATTAAAAAAGAAAGTAAATAAATAACACCTTGGTAACACGCACCAAACAGCACTATAGGCTTTCTGGCCTCGATACGCAGCCTTAATGCGACGAGGCCTTACTATATACTTAGTGGGGGTTCCCTAGCCGCCCCTTACTTTTTTAAGCTCAGCAGCCACCCTGTTATGGCCCATCGCCGCTACACCGCAACAGCTAAAGTATTCAAGGAACACCCCATGAATGTATTCAAAAAATCCGCTCCTGAACGAATCATCAAGCTGGATGAGGTTATTCTGCAATTGACACAGTTATTCAATGTTTTTGTCATTCCACCCGCTTTTGAACCCCAAGTACTACACTTAAAATCACAACTACAGTCAAATCCATCCGCAGACTTATTCAAAGCCATTGTCAACAATTACATTCAACTGTTAGCCGACATTAAAAAACACTTGCATCTGGAACAACAAGAAACATCGCAGCTATTATCCAGCCTATCCGAACAATTTACCGAACTGGGTTTAAAAGCATCTGGTGCCAGTTATGCGGCACAACTCTCAGCGCAACAACGCAACTTATTAGATGAATCGGTATCGACGCAAATGTCCGATTTGCAAAAAAAGTCTAGTGAGGCAACTACACTGGACACTTTAAAACAACTCGTTACCACCCGCTTGGTCAATATCCGTAATGAAATTCAAGTACATTTGATCAATCAAGAACAGCAGCGCCAGGAAACCGAAAAGCAACTGCATGAATTAACCCTTAAGTTAAAAGCTTTAGATGCAGAATCAACTGAGTTGAAATTAAAATTGTCGATAGCCTATAACAAGGCCAGCCGCGACACCCTGACCAATCTGCCTAATCGCCGTGCTTACGAAGAAGCGATAAGCATTGAAATTGCACGCTGGCAACGCTACCAATCCCCTTTATCTTTAGCTATCTGGGATATTGATTTATTTAAAAAAATTAATGACACCTATGGACACAAGGCAGGCGATCATACGCTGGTGCATATTGCAACATTATTACCGCAACATTGCCGTAAAACCGACTTTATAGCCCGTTTTGGCGGCGAAGAGTTTGTAATGTTATTGCCCAATACCACCGAGCAATCGGCATTGATACTCGCCAATAAAATCCGCAAACTTATCGAACAATCCAGTATTAGTGCCAGCGATGAAAAAATCAGCATCACGATTTCGTGTGGCATTAGCCAATTCCATGCAAATGACACTGAAGAACGGGTTTTTGAACGCGCGGACAAAGCGCTTTATCACGCCAAAGCCAATGGCCGCAACCAGTGTATTATCGCCGAATAATGCCAAAATAAACGCCTGATTGAATACCCCGCTTTTGGATGGATACTTTAATTTACACTACCACATCAAGTCATCTGGAATAGCATAACCAGCGTAAGGATCATCCGCAGCAATCACCGCAGACACTTCATTTACAATTATAAAATAATGCGGATCCCGTTCACGTATTTTAGATACAATCGCTGCGCTAACAATTTCATACCGCTTTTCCATCTTAACAATGGCTACAACACCCGAACTTAATTGATCGCGGACACGCTCACTGACATAAAGGGTTTTTACTTTGCCCGCATCGTTAAAGTGATAAGCAATGCCGTCCTTATCCTGCGCGATAACATTAAGTTCAATTAATTGTTTAATCTGCGCCGCAAGCCCTTTCTGATCCAACCCCTCTTTGCGCAGTTGATTTAGCTCACGATCTTTCAGTAGTTTTAATTCTTGTGCTTGTTGCACCAACAATTTAGCTTCATCCACAACAGCGACTTTGTTTTTATGCTGCTGTTGCATTTGCTTATTTTTATCCGACTTAATGGTTTTAGCTTGCGCATTGGACACTAAGCCGGACTTTAATAATTGTTCCTGTAAGGTAAGTTTTGCCATACGCTTACTCTACAGTGACTGATTTAGCCAAATTACGGGGCTGATCAACATCGGTACCTTTTAGAATAGCCACATGATAAGAAAGCAATTGCAAAGGAATGGTAAAAATAATCGGCGCTATTTCATTCGCTACCGCTGGTATTTTAATGACCTGCATATTTTCGTGGGCTTCAGCCGTTAAGGTTTCGTCCATAAATACAATGAGCTGCCCGCCCCTGGCACTGACTTCCTGCATATTTGATTGCAGCTTTTCCAGCAAATTATTATTCGGTGCAACGACTACTACCGGCATATCAGCATCAATCAGCGCCAATGGCCCATGCTTTAATTCACCGGCTGGATAGGCTTCCGCATGAATATACGAAATTTCTTTTAACTTAAGCGCACCCTCCATGGCAATAGGATATTGCGAACCTCTCCCTAAAAATAACGCATGCTGCTTATCACTAAATTGTTCTGCCAATTGTTTAATTTGATCATCTAATTGCAAAACCGCTTCGACTCTAGCAGGTAAATTAAATAATTCGGCTGTCAACTTTTGCTCCATTTCTGCGGACAGTTCAAATCGTCGCCCAATAGCAATGACCAATAACATTAGCGCAGTTAATTGTGTTGTAAAGGCTTTGGTTGATGCGACCCCTATTTCAGGCCCTGCACGCGTCATTAACACCAAGTCGGAGGCGCGCACTAACGAACTTTCCGGTACATTACAAACCGCCAAGGTATGCTTTGCTCCCAAACGCTTAGCTTCCTGTAACGCCGCCAAAGTATCGGCAGTTTCACCCGACTGCGAAATGGTGACAATTAAGGCATCAACCGCCAAAACCGGATGTCTATAACGAAACTCACTGGCAATTTCAATTTGGCAAGGCACTCTAGCCAGCCTTTCAAACCAATATTTAGCCACCAACCCAGCATGATAGCTGGTGCCACAAGCCAAAATTTGTACAGATTTAATATTATCAAACACTTCTGCGGCATTATGCCCAAAAGTATTGTCCAGCAAGCGCTGATTAACGAAACGACCTTCAAGGGTTTCAGCAATAGCCGCCGGTTGCTCAAACATCTCTTTTTGCATATAGTGTCGATAGATGCCCTTATCAACTGCATTTGCCGTTAATTGA
>JABFRM010000115.1 GCA_013141155.1 Methylococcaceae bacterium
GGAATCCAGCCACATGGACGTGAATCTATGGACTGGTATCAAGCCTAACTCAAGCCAAGGAGGTATAGGAAACATACCTTCCCTGGCTCTGGATTCCGGCATCCATGCCGGAATGACGTACCCCTTTGAGACTTGTGTATAAGGATGAGAGCTGAAGCTTGGAAACCAGTGCTTATTAGTTCTCATGCAATTCTCTGTTGAAAATAGCGGTTAATGGTGGTGGCATTAAACCCTGCCGTCAAAAACAACGGCTCAACGCCGAAACCCCGAAAGCAATTTTTTAAATCCCGTTGCCGCTGTGCGTAAGCCGCCTGTATTTTTTGGCGTAACTGGGGGCGCATCAGCAAGGTACGGGTTGCGCCATTTTCCATATCTTGCAAGGTAACAAAACGCCAATCCGGCCAATCATCCACTTCCCGCGCATCCCACAATACGACGGGGACAACATCGTGTCCTTGCAGGGCGCTTAAGGTTTCCCGCACTTGCGCGAACGGCAAATGAAAGTCCGATGCCCAAAACACTAAGGCGCGATTGCCGGGTAAATACCGTGCTGCTTGGGCAAGCGCCGATGCCTTGCCGCTAAAGCGCGTGGTTTGCAATTTTTTTGCTAACAGCGCAACGCTCCCCGCATGATGACCGGCGGGCAACATCCAATCTGAATGCAGCTTATCGGCACAACCGATGAAACCAAAACTGTCGCCTAAACTTCGCGCCGATGCTGACAGCGCGAGCAACAATTGCACCAAAGTCTGTCGTTTGTTAAATGTGCCGTCATAGCACATGGAAGCCGATAAGTCGGCAATCAAGGTCACATTGACCGTGCTTTGTTGCTGATAAACGCGCACCCGATAACCGTTAAAAGGATCCAGCACACTGGCGCGCAGGTCAATCCGTCTGGGATCTGGGCTGGCAAGCAAAGGCGCGTGGCGTTTGAATAGCTGCCCTGCGCCGACCATTTGCCCTGGGTGTGCGCCCGGATAAACGGCGCTGGTTTGTTGGTTTAAACGATAGTTGAGGGGTTCGTTCATGGAATGACTGCCACCTAGGGCGCTGCCACTTGCCGTAATATCCCCGCCAATAATTCCGGCAACAATTGCTCCTTACGGTAAGCGTACATCGGGTTTAAAAACAGCCGATGCCCCATACACAAAGCAAAAGTCGCCTGCATATCCTCCGGCAACACATGTTCACGATTCTCCAGCCAAGCACGGGTCTTGGCGGCGCGTATCCAATAGCTCATGCCGCGTGGGCTGGCACCTGCCAACAACAAAGTCGCCATGTCCACATCATCCAGCTTAATGCCAAACTGTTGCGGATTATGTGTGGCTTTCCACAAGCTCAAGGCATAGGCGTGTAATTTTGGCGTGGATTGAATGCTGTTTTGTAACGCGGTTGCGAGGTCATTCAATTGATAATACGGAATCTGTCCACTGGGCAAGCTGGCAATCAGTTGGTCGGTATTGTGAAAACGTGGGTTAAACATCAAATCATCCAGCACCGCATCATCCGTGGGCGTGTCGATATTAATTTCCAGCATAAACCGATCTTTGGCAGCGGCAGGCAGCTCAAAAGTTTCTTCCCGTTCGACGCGGTTGCGGTCAGCGAAAACCTGCATGTGCGGCAGGGTGTAGTCGCGGTTAAAGGCATTGATGCTGCGTTCCGCCATCGCGCGTAATAGCAATGAATGCACCTGCGGGCGGGCGCGGTTGATTTCGTTAAAAAAGAAAGTGGCGAGGTTCTCGCCTTGTTTCAATAAAGGGCCAGGATCCACTTTTGGTCGGCCTTCACGGTCCAAATAGGTGTAATAAATAAGATCACTCGGCATTAAATCTATCGTGCCTTCGATGCGCTGATAGTCGCCGCCTAACACTTGTGCGACGGCGCGGAGCAGGGTAGTTTTACCGACCCCAACATTGCCTTCCAGCAAGACATGCCCGCGTGCAAACACTGCAATGGTGATGGCACGGACGGCGGCAGATTGCCCTAAGACAGTTTGATTGATTTGTTGCTCGAACTGTAACGCTTTAATGCGCCAGTCATTTAAAGAAGTTACTGTATTCATTAACTAACCATAGCCGATAATCCTGTGCAGAATTTAAACGCGGACTTTAGGTTATCACCTCTAAAAAAACAACATCCAATTGATAAAAAAGAATATTTCCTAGAAGCAAAAGGGAAAACTTCCCGCTTAGAACAAATCAAACACTGTGTGCTGTAATAGTTATTCCTGAAGATTACCTGCGAAAATATTGCGTGTTATTTCATACAATAAATAAGTGATATGACCTATTTTTAAATTAATTTATAATGAGTTATTACCTTTAAAATTTTTAAGACATTATTTATCAGGTGCTTAAATAAATTGGCGCGTAATTTGCTTTATATTTAGGCTTAGTTTGGTGAAAAATAACTTACATACTTGAATGTACCCATTCACCTACCGCTAAACTGGTGCAAGGAGCGTGAAATGTCCACAATTGATCTATCCACTAACGCGGCGTTAACGCAGCTTTATCGCGAACACCACTCTTGGCTGCTTAACTGGCTGCACAAACAAGTCGCCTGCCGCATTCAAGCCGAAGACCATGCCCACGATACCTTTATGCGCGTGATTGCTGCACGGGATGTACACAGTATTCGTGAACCACGCGCCTACCTCACCACCATAGCCAAAGGCATACTCGTCAATCATTGGCGGCGTTCAGCCATTGAGCAAGCCTATTGGCAATCCCTGGCAGACTACCCTGAGGAAGTGACCGCCTCAGTGGAACACCATGCTATTATTTTGGAAACGCTGAATGAAATCGACGCACTGCTGGATCAACTACCCGAAAAGGTCCGTAGCGCCTTTCTCATGTCACAACTGGACGGCTTAACTTATGCTCAAATTGGTGAACGTTTGGGTGTTTCCGAACGCATGGTTAAAAAGTACATGGCCCGCGCCATGTTGCATTGCCTGATGGCTGACGTTTAAGGAAAATATATGCTGCAAAAAAATAGCCGCGATATTAATCCCGCCGTACTGGCAGAAGCGGCAGAATGGTTTGCGCTATTAGGTGCTGAATCCACTTCCCCAAAAGATCATGAACAATGGCAAGCGTGGTTGGCCGCAAAGCCCGAACATCAGGCCGCTTGGCAACGCGTAGAGTTTTTCACGCATAAATTTAATAGCTTACCCGCACAATCTGCGCTATCTGCCTTAAACTCACCTGACTTGCAGCGCCGCCAAGCGCTAAAAGCACTGGCAGTATGCTGCGCCGTTGGACTGTCCAGTTGGCAAGTTTGGCGGCAAGGCTACTGGCAGGAATGGACGGCGGATTACCGCAGCGGCGTGGGGGAAATCCAGACCTTCACAATGGCTGATGGCAGTGTCGTAACCCTGGATACGGCCAGCGCCATTGATGTTGACTTTAGCCCGCACCTGCGGCGCTTAACATTGGTGCGGGGCGAGGTCTACATCGAAACCGCTCCCGATCACAGCAGCACACACCGCCCCTTCGTGGTGGATTGTGCGGCAGGCCGAGTGCGGGCGCTGGGCACGCGTTTTAGCGTGCGGGAACAACCCACTGATTGCCATGCCGCCGTTTACCAAGGCGCTATCAACATTCAACCAGCAGACAATATTGCCGTGTCGCAAACCTTAAAAGCGGGTCAGGCGGCCAATTTCACCCGCCAACGAATAGACATGGTCACTAAACTTGAAGCCCACCAACCGGCTTGGTCGCAAGGCGTGCTATTGGCGGACAACCTACCCTTAAGTGAATTCGTCATCCAACTCAATCGCTATCGGCATGGTTATATCACTTGTACACCTGATGTTGCCCATCTGCGAATCGTCGGGGCATTTCCCTTGAATGATCAGGAACGCATATTGGCGGTGTTGCAGGAAACCTTGCCGATTAGAATGTCTAAACAAACACCGTTTTGGGTGAGAATTGAACGGCGTTAAAAACGAATTGAATTCACCGCATAGCCTGCCGTGCCGCTTGCGCTAAAAACCCAGATCGTGTGGCACCATGCGCTTTGGCATAGTCATCAATTCTGCTCAATAACAATTTAGGCAGCGTAATATTAACTTTTTCAGCTGGGCCTAAATATTTCTCAACCGGCACCTCAACAATTGACCAAATCCAGCCCGCGAGATCAGGGTCTGACTGGTATTCCGTCAACGTCTTGCCGGGCGGAATCATGCCGCCGTCTTCAATAACCGTCGCACACCATAAATCAATCGCTTCTTTCGCATTTTCAAATGCCTCATCCAAGGTATCACCTGCGGAAAAACAGCCCGGTAAATCAGGCACCACCACCCCAAAAGCGTGACTAGCATCGCCCGGTTCTATCGCAATAAAAAATCTCATGCTTTTAACCCCGCTTGTTTTAATAGCTTATTGACCAACCCTTTGCCCAAATCATTCTTGGGGTGCGGCACGCTTAAATGCCCCGGCTTGATAGGATGCACAAAAATATGATGGCTCCCCTTAACGCTTCTGAGCATCCAGCCGTCACTTTCAAGCTGCTTGATAAGTTGTTTACTGTTCATAGTGGTTATTATACCCACTATCAAAACAGATATGAAGGCATCATTAAACTATCCGAGTACTCATTCACGTTAGTTGTTTTGAAAAAATGAAAAAATATTTTCATTTTGTGGTTCCCTTTTTTGCGTTTCGCTTGGCAATAGGATAACAACAGCAATCATCCAAGGGAGTTAACCCATGAAAAAGCGAGCAACGCAGCACCCGCACAGAAAAACCTTCACCCTGACCCAACAAACCTTAACAGGCTTGGTAATGGTCGGTAGTTTAGCCGCACAACCGGCAGCGGCGGATAACACCGCTCAGGCCAAGCGTACCCAACAGACCTTTCATATCAGCGGCGGCACGCTTAGCCATGCGCTCAGCCAGTTTGCAGGCAGTGCGGGCATTGTGCTATCCGCAGATGCGCGGCTGACCGATGGCAAAGCCAGCCGGGGCTTGAACGGTCAGTTTACCGTCGCAGAAGGCTTATCAGCTTTGCTGGCGGGTAGTGATTTGACTTATCAATATACCGCTAATGGGTCGGTGTTGGTGGCACAAGCGCCTAAGCCAGTGGAGAATCTGAATCAGGCTGAGCCGACGGAGTTACCGGCGGTGAAGGTGACGGGGGAAGCGGTTTATGCTGAAGATAAAGATAAAAATGAGGAAAATGATCCCTATAACAAAAATTACAACACTAAAAATGCGGTAGCTGCCACCAAAACCAATACCCCAATTTTTGACACGCCTGTATCAATTCAGGTCATTTCCAAAGCAGTAATAGAAGATCAAAAATCCTCGCGAATTAAAGACGCATTGGAAAATGTCAGTGGCGTGCGAACACAACCTACACTTGGGATGGGAACTGGGATCATTACGCGCGGATTTCGGAATATTTTAACTTATAGAAATGGGTTGATAGCTTCAGGTACCGGGTTGTTACAAAGTGAATTTGATACGTCAAATTTGGAAAGCATTGACGTTCTTAAAGGCCCTGCCTCTATGCTCTATGGGCGTATAGAACCAGGAGGCTTGGTTAATCTAACCACCAAAAAACCTTTAGATACGCCTTACTATTCAGTTGAGCAGCAGATTGGTTCATATGATTTTTATAGAACTCAATGGGATGCAACTGGTCCGCTTAAGAATGACGGAACTTTGCTATACCGCTTTACTGGTGCGTATCAGAATAATAATTCGTTTAGGGATTTCATTTCGAATGATCGAGTAAATATTGCGCCAACGATAACGTGGAAACCCAGCGATGCGACGGACATGACGCTGAATATTGAATATATGAATCAGGATTTTCAAGCCGATCTAGGTATTCCTAGCATTGGTAAGCGACCTGCACCTATTCCTATCAGTCGCAATTACAGTAGTGACCCAAATGATCCACTCGATAATCAATCTAAGGTGTACGTAGGTACTGAGTTTAATCATCGCTTTAACAAGGATTGGGCTATACATAGTAGATTTTTAGCTAATTTTGAACATGCCGATCAGATATTTATTAACCCCGCACCCGCTAGGACGCCTTATCAAGCTGATGGACATACTATGAATAGGAACATCTTCTATCAATCGACTGAAAATGAAAGCTATCACACCAATTTAGATTTAACTGGAAAGTTTGATATTGGGTCAACAAAGCATCAAACCCTAATTGGTTTCGACTATTTTCAGGGGCGTTCGGACTACGGCGTTTTTGGAAACTTTCTTACTGCTAATCCTGATTTAGCATTCGATATTTTTAACCCGAAATATGGCATTAATCCTGCCCTGTTTCAGGCTGCGTATAACACAATCGAATTAAAGGGAACGAACCTGAGAATCTCTGAAGACGAATGGTATGGAACCTATTTTCAGGATCAAATTACCTTATGGGATAAGCTGCACATTATGGGAGGAGGCCGCTATGACTGGGCTAGCACGGGGGCTATTCAAACGGATTCTATTAATCCGTCAGGAGCCTCGCAAATACCTTATCGCAAGGATGAAGGCTTTAGTCCACGGGTTGGGATTCTTTACCAACCCATTAAAGAGCTTGGCGTATACGGTAACTGGACAACTTCCTTTGGAGCCAATAACGCTCCTGCAACCAACGGTATAACGTTCAATCCTCAAATTGGCGAACAGTTTGAGGCGGGTATCAAAACACAATTATTTGATGATCGTTTTTTAGCAACTTTGGCGTATTACCACATTACCAAAGACAACATATTAGTTAATAACCTAAATACGCCAGATCCTTTCGATAAGATAGCAAATCTACAGCGAAGCCAAGGTATTGAGTTAGATATGACAGGTCGTATTACGAATAACTTTAGCATGATCGGAAGTTATGCGTTTACTGATGCTCGAATTATTAAAGATTTTTCTACCGGTACACAAGGAAATAGAATAAATAATATTCCTGAACATTCTGGAAGCTTATGGCTTAAGTATGACCTAAATGGTTATGAATCGACAAAAGGCTTAAGCTTTGGTGTAGGTGGTGTTGCTGCCGGACAACGTGAAGGCGATAACGCCAATAGTTTCCAAATGCCGGGATATGTGCGTCTGGATGCTTATGCTGCATATAAATGGAATGTCCAAAAGAGCCGTGTAACTGCACAATTTAATATCCGCAATATCCTTGATAAGGATTATTACGAGTCTTCTGATGTGGGTAATACTGCACCGAAAAATGGTATATACCCTGGTGCTCCGTTAACTGCGATTGGGTCGATTAAAGTGGAGTTTTAATAAAGCCACAGAACTGATCGGCTGGAGGACGTTAACCAAGACGGTGCTAAGTTGCCCAATCTTCCAGCCTTAATCCAGCAATGCGTTCAAACTCACGCAGGTTATGCGTGACGAGCGTGGCGTTTTGAGAAAGTGCATGGCAAGCAATCCAAAGGTCATTCGCCCCTATCGGAGTGCCTGCTGTTTTAAGCAGGGTAAACTGCGCGGCGTAGTGTGCGCATAAGCCAGCGTTTGTGTCGTATTGCACCGGGATGACCTGGGTAAGCTGATACAGCTGATTTAACACTTGCGCCTTGCGGGTGCTGCGCTCTGCGCCCTTGAGCAGTTCGGCATAAGTGACAAAAGACATACAAAGTTCGTCATCTTTAGCCAGGGCATTAATACGCTCTGCAATGGAGGGCGGTTTGTTTTTGATGAGGTAGATGAGGATATTGGTATCCAGCATGTAAATCATATCGCTTCCCGATCCTGCAGGGTGGGTTGCTGTTGTTGATTTTGCTCAAGCTGGCTAACAAAATCGTCATCAAAGGCAGTGAGCACCGCCAATAAAGCCGCGCCACGGTCGGTGGGCAGCGGGTGAATCACTAGATCACCATTGGCGTTACGGCTGATTTCAACCTGGGTAACATCCAAGCGGAACTCTTGCGGAATCCGCACCGCTTGGCTGTTACCATTTTTAAAAATACGGGTGGTTAAGGTTGACATGGACTGCTCCTTTTGTATGTACACAGATGTGTGTATTTTATTTTTAGCCCAATAAGTTTGCAAGTTATTATTGTGGCCGCGTGAATCAATATTTTCGTCATGAAACACTATGGATAAAAAGTTAAACCCATATAATCTTCAGCATTTATTTTCTCGAAAAAAAATCCGCAAATTCTGGCTAAACGTGCATTTATTACTTGCGATGATGTTTGGTTTTGTCTTTGTCATTTTGGGGCTGACCGGTTCTTGTAATGTTTTTTATTCTGAACTGGGCGAATTGGGTTTACCTGCGATAGCCAACCAAAACCAAACGCAGCCGCGTAGTTTGGATGACATCATGCAAACCATTAAAGCCGCCCATCCACAAAGGACTGGGGCTTGGGCAATCGTTTTGCCGGGTTATTTAAGTGATTATCTTTGGGTGGAGTATCCAAAACCTGAAGAAACCCAAGATGAACTATTTGCACCGCTGGAAATTCTGGTTAATCCCTACACAGGAGAACTTGTAAAACAACATTTCTGGGGACGGACGCTGATTAGCTTGATTTACGAACTACATGCCGATTTGGTGATGGGCAAGATCAGTAAGGAGATGGGGGAGATCGGCTTTAAGGTGGTGTGTTTTTTCGGGATTTTTCTGATGGTATCTTGCTTGTCTGGACTGTATTTATGGTGGCCGCGTGGCGGAAAGCTGAAGCAAGCAGTAACGATTAAACCCCATGCCAGCCCGGAGCGGTTTTATTTTGACCTGCATAAAACAACAGGGTTTTATAGCGCGATAGTCTTGCTAATCCTAGCTTTTACTGGCTTTG
Organism: Methylococcaceae bacterium; assembly: GCA_013141155.1. Classification (GTDB taxonomy): domain Bacteria; phylum Pseudomonadota; class Gammaproteobacteria; order Methylococcales; family Methylomonadaceae; genus SXIZ01. Next base: position 8,780 of record JABFRM010000115.1, read on the forward strand.
CCTTTAGTTATAAAGATTACATTACGCCGTTGGTTCAGGTTTTTTCTAGCGTTAAAAAGGATCATTTAAAAAATCCCACGCTTAAATCAACGGTCATTGAATACGGCCAGCCCATTTCCATCGCCCAAGCGATAGCGGTTGCCGACCAAGTGTTTCCCGGCGCGGAGTTGCGCGGCATTGGAACGCCGGAGGGTAAAGACGGGGTTTATATGGTCGCTAAACGCCAAGCAGGCGAAACCAACCGAAAACGTCCGCGCAGTAAAGTGTGGATAGACCAATACAGCGGCAAAGTGCTGGCGGTGCAAGACCCGAATCAGTTTACCGCAGGCGAGACGTTTATGAATGTGTTATGGCCGTTGCATGATGGGCAAATTTTAGGGCTGCCGGGACGGATTTTATGGTGCTTGGTTGGCTTTGCACCGTTGGTTTTGTATGTCACGGGGATTTTGCGCTGGCTGCAAAAACGGCGGGCAAAAGCGCAACATCAGCTTAAACAATATGCTGCTACTCGCAGAGATTAGGGACGGCTATGCAATTCCTGACGAATGGTTTCCCGCACGACATCAGACAAGGGTCATAGGGGGTGAGGTAAAGAGCAACAACATTTTCAGACACATAGCGCGAAGCTTACGATAAATACTGTTCACTATCCATACTCTGATGCAAAAGACGAATAATCCTTATACCGTAATGGGTCGGTCGGTAAAAAATAATGTGTTTGCCTTGGCAGTGGCTACGGTAGCCTGTGCCGAAGGCATCACGGGACTTACCCATCTGTGGGTTTTCCACCAATAAACAAATGGCAGAATAGAGTGCTTGCACATAATGATCAGCTTGTATCTTGCCCCATCTGTCAAAGGAGTATGTCCAAATGTCGATTAAGTCACCTTCGGCTTTCTTGCTGAATTTATACGTCTGCACGCTTTACCGCTCTCTTTTGTTTGGCGGAGGTAATGATTTCGTCAAAGGTCAACAGGCTATCTTCACTGGCTTCTCCTTCCATAAGGGCAATACGCAGTGCCGCTTGTTTGGCTTTGTAATCCATTTCATGCGCCTCCAAAAGCCGAAGCGCGGCGCGGATGACTTCACTCGCGGTGTCGTAACGTCCATCCGCAATTTGGGTGGCGATAAAACCGTCAAAATGGTCACTGATGGAGATACTGGTTTTTGGCATGGCGGCCTCCTGATTTGCAAATGTACTAAATAATACTAATTATAGGTAGTTATTACAATGACTGTAAAGGTAAATACCCTTAAATCTCTAAGGTGAATTAGCTTTAGTAACCCGCTATTTCGGAAGTTATTGATGGCTTTCAAATATAGTCAATATCAGTATACCCCCCGACATGAACACTAACGACCTGACAGGAGCCTTATGTACAACCCTACGCATTCCGCCCATTTTCCGCAACATTCGGCTGAGCTGTTAAGCAACAAGGAGCCTTTAAAACAGTTCCCGACGGCGCGTTATTTTCAGGTGCATTTTGAATTCTTACAGGAGCAGTTGCAACTGCTGCTGCGTGTGCAGGAAACGATGCGGCTACAGATTAACCAATTGGAACAAAGTTTGTTAGATAGGTCGCAGCTTGGCTTAAATGAAAACAACATGACGGATGTAGAAGCGGATCAAGCCCCGTTGAGGCGAGAGCCCACGAAAAATAAGGCCCGCCATTAATGCGCTTGGCTATGGGCAATTTTAGTTTACGCGGTTTTTTTCTCGGTGAAGCGCAGCGGCAAGCCAATGGTGAAATGCCGTCTGCTGTAATAGCAGGCGCTACCAAGTTACTACGCTATTCAGCAGTGAGTTTCGCAACGTTGCTGGCTGTGCTGTTGCATGTTGGGGTGTTTTTCTGGTACATCACCCGCCCAGCACCACCGCCTTTTAGCGCGGCTGCACCACTCCCCATGATTGCGATGGTGTTATCGGCGCCACCTGCACCGAATCAGGCGGTTGCTCAACCTGTGGTTCCCCCTCAACCGATGAAGCCCAAAGTGACCAAAAAGCCGCAGCCCAAACCAGCTAAAAAACCAAAACCCAAGCCTAAGCCGATTCACCGGGATGCCGAAGTTAAACAGCGGGTTAAGCCAGTGGAAAAAGCGCAGGAAGAGCCGGAAAGTGCGCCTGAACCGGTGCCTGCACCTGTAGCGCCTGCCGTCACGCATCATGCCCCGGCGTCGGCACCCCGCAATGAGCGCTATACGCCGTCCAGTTCGAATGCCAATTATTTGAATAATCCGATCCCAGACTATCCGCTGACGGCAAGGCAAAACCACTGGCAAGGCCGGGTGTTGTTGCGGGTGTATATCAGTGCCAGCGGACATTGTGAAAAGCTGTTTGTGCAACGCTCCAGCGGTCATGAGGCATTGGACGATTCTGCACTGGCGGCAGTGAAAAACTGGCGTTTTGTCCCGGCTAAACGCGGTGATACCCCGGAAGCCAGTTGGGCAAGCGTACCGATAGATTTTGAATTAGATTGAAATTGTGTGACATCCCGAGCTTCTCCCTCAATCGGGCTAACAAGGAGGTTTAACCCGCCCGGATCGAATGATCCGGTGGGGCGACACGGAAGGCTAATAATTTTCGATCATGCGATTTTCTTAATTAACTTAACACTGATAACGAAGGAGACCCACTTGAATTTCTCAGAAACCACCATTGTTGATAGCACTTTGTGCTTACTCGGCTGTTTTTCACTCCTGACCTGGAGTGTTATTCTCTTAAAAGCCGGTGAAATTGCCTGTAACCGTTACCGAAACCGTAAAGTCATGCAGCAAATAGAGACTCAAGCCTTACTCGATCCAACGTCGCCATCAACGCTGTCGAGTGGAACCAGTAAAGCTACTCAGGCGAGTCGCATGTTATTGGCGGGTAAACGAACCTATGCCAAAGCACAAAAGCAACCTAGCCTGAGTTTACACCAGCATGCGGCTTGGCATGAGTTGATGGAACGCGCTTTACGCCAACAGTTGCAAAAAGAAAAAGCCTTGATGGATTCAGGCTTAGGCTGGCTAGCCAGTATTGGTAGTACCGCGCCGTTTATCGGGTTGTTCGGTACGGTGTGGGGCATTATGCATGCGCTGAAAGATATTAGTGTGCAAGGCAATGCCAGTTTGGAAGTGGTGGCAGGCCCGATTGGTGAAGCGTTAATCGCGACGGCTTTAGGGATTGCTGTCGCGATTCCCGCCGTGATTGCCTATAACTTTTTTCTACGGCAAAACCGTCAACAGTTAGTCCATCTGGAACATATCGGCAACGACTTTTTACAGCGTTGTATTGAAAATGACTTAATGTCCACCAACCAGGAGCCACAACATGTCCCTACAAATGCCTAATGATGATGAAGGCGGTGAGATGAGCGACATCAATGTCACGCCGCTGGTGGATGTGATGCTGGTATTGCTGGTGGTGTTTATTGTCACGGCGCCCTTATTAACCCAAGTGGTGCGGGTTAAACTGCCTAAAACCGAGGAAACTGAACCGGCACCGGATAAGCATGTGACCATTTTAAGCGTGACCGCGCTGGGTGAGGCGCAATTGGATGATAAACCCGTACCCTTGGCGGCGCTGGAAGACGAACTTAAAACCCTACAAGAACACGACCCCGAATTGAATGTGCAATTACAGGCGGATAAGGCAGCGGTGTTTGAATCGGTTGCCAAAGTCATGGCCAGTGCGCAACGCTCTGGGGTGGGCAAGTTGTCGTTTGTGACGGTGCAGCAATAGCAGGTGGGCGGATGTCGCCCACCTTTAAAAATGTTTTACTTAATTTCCTCTACGTCATATTCAAACTTGCCAGTTTTAGCAAAATTCTCCTGCCGTTTGGCATTACGTGCTTCCATTTCTTTTATGGATTGCGATTGCTTGTTCAGTTCATTGGGGTCATGCTTAGGGTCATATTTGCTACCTAAGACTTTATCGGGGTAGCCGGGTTTAGGCTCCCAACACACACCTGGTTCACTGCATTTTTGTCCGTCATAGGCATGGGCTGTAGCTGCCAATACACTCAAGATAATGCTGGTGCTGATTACGAATAATTTTTTCATTATGAGTCTCCGTTAAGTTATTTCAACCATTTTGCTTTTTTCGGATCACCTTTATAAATAGAGCGAATCCAAGCCATAATATGTAACATTTCATCAGTATTTAGATTGACGTTTTGCGGCCCCATCATACCTTTCGCGCCGCCGTAAAGAATTTCAAACAAGCCCTTATCGGTTTCAGCGCCGGGGTATGTCCAATAATCATCGGCTAAACCAGGGCCTAATTTACCTTCAGCCTCATGTCCATGACAGCCTGAGCAGGCTGGCATGTACGCATCATGACCTTCTTGAATGGCATCCTTATCATTGTTATAAGGGTTTTTTCCATCGACGATGAATTTTTTAAAAGCAGGCGTATTACCGCCTTTTTTTGCAAAACTAAAGTCTAAGACCGTGCCTTCAATGGCATGTCTGAATTCAACATCTGCACTTGCTGGCATAGACATCATGCCAACCATTGCAGCGACTACTAATAATTTTAATTTCATCTTAATCCAATCGTTAGGGTTATTGAGTTGGTTCAGGTTCATCCAATAGTGGAATACCTTCTTCTTCTAGTAACGCTTCAATAGCATCAGCTTGCTCGATTATGACCGTATTTAACGCCGCTACTAAGGCGCTATCAGTCTTACGGACACCCATTGCGGTACTGAAATGCTGACTCACTGGCTTGCCATCCGCCCGCTTGCTCTCATCAGGGATTACTGTTAGCGTTAACGGCGTGCTGGACGCTTTCACGTAGCGCGCTGCCGCAGGTCCCCAGAGCACAGCAACTTCAGCGTGACCTGAAGCGACCTCGTTGACCAGCTTTGACGTTTCATACTTAATGTATTGATTGCGTCTGGATTTGAAGCCAACCAGCTCTTGGGAGTAGTTGAACATATCGTTATAGCGCCCAATCGCCCGGAGCATTTCTTCCGCGGGTGTTCCGGGTACATAAGCAATGCGCTGCACTTTACTTAATATTTCACTGTTCCAGGTTTTCAGATCCAAGTTATCTTTTTCTCTGGAAATAAACACGTAGCCTGAGCGAAAGTAAGGTTTAGTGGTGAGCATTCTAGGATCACCCGCATCGACACCTAATGTCACATCACACAGGTTCTTATCCAAATAATCACGAACATAAAAACGCGGATCCGGCCAGTATACAAATTCAACAGGACGATTTAAGGCCTTGCCAACCAATAGCCCCAGCTTATTTTCAAAGCCTTCACCTTGTTTATTGGCGTAGGGCATCTCGTTTTCAGCGGCGCATACTTTTAAGGTCTTGTCCGTTTCAGCTTGTAGCGGTGACATCATCAAGATCATTGCGATACCGCAAGTAGTCGCAAAGATTTTTTTAAATGGCATAAGCATCCTTTTCATAACGTATTAAATTCAAGGTCGCTGTCGGGTGGACAAGGCTTTTATGCCCACCAAACGCTACGACCCTACTGTGAATGGGTGGGCAAAAAAGCCTGCCCACCCGACCGCTACATTAAGAACGGATATTGCCTAAAGCAAACACCATCACGCCGCCACCTTGTTGTGTGTAGTGCGCCAATTCTTTAAACGCACCTACTGCACCTAAGCCTGCGGTAGGATCTTGTAAGTCAAACACTAAGCCCACACCAGGCCAGCCGCCGACACCGTAGTAAATAGCGACGTACTGGATACCTTTATGTGCATAAGTAATCGGGTGACCGATAACGCCTGAAGGGAGTTTGAATTTCCAGAGTTCTTTACCACTTTTAGAATCTAAGGCTTTGATATAGCCATCTAAAGTGCCGTAAAACACTAAATCCCCCGCTGTAGCAGTGGTGCCGCCCCAAACGGCAAATTTTTCTTGGATTTCCCATTTGAATTCACCGGTAACTGAATCCATCGCTTTCACTTGTCCCAGTGTGCCTTTAGGGCCTGGATACATATTCAGCGTTGCACCAACGAAGAACTGACCCGCACGGTAAGGCAGCATGAACGGTTCCCAATCCATACAGATATGGTTTATCCCCATGAAGAATAGTTTCTTGTTGGGGTCGTAAGACTCGATGCCTTGGTTGTGGTAACCCATGGCTGAAGGACAAATGCCTTTCGCTTCGTGATCCATGTGCGTTGAAAACTCAGGGTCACGAATCGGTAAGCCGGTTTTTAGATCGACTTTTTTCACCCAGTTAACGGTGTCGTCAATTTTGAAGGCATTCACTAAAGAACCGTTTTCGCGGTTCAAGGTGTATACCAAACCGTTACGATCAGGATGGGTTAGCAATTTGGTCATTTTGCCATCGACCATTTGCTCGGATAAGCCCATGTAGTTGACGCCAGCATAATCCCATTCATCATGCGGGGTTTTTTGATAACCGAATTTGGCTTCACCGGTATTAATATCCCGACCCCAAATGGTCATGGTCCATTTGTTATCGCCTGGGCGCATGGTTTCATTCCACGGCGCGGGGTTACCAGAACCGTAATAGAGCATGTCTAAATCAGGGTCGAAGGCATACCAGCCCCAGTTAGTGCCGCCACCGATTTTCCAGGCATCGCCTTCCCAGGTTTTTAAACCCAAGCCGAATTGACCGTAATGCGGGTTGGCGCTATTAAAGTCTTTCGCTAATTTAATGTCTTCATCTGGGCCGGCCGCATATACACGCCACACTTGCTTGCCATCTTTAATACTGTAGGCAGTCGCGTAACCCCGAACACCCAGCTCCGCACCGGAACTACCGACGATCACTAAATCTTTAGCGACAAACGGTGCGATGGTTAAGGTGGAACCCATTGCGATGTCAGAGTTCTCCATTTTCCAAAGTAATTTACCGGTTTTGGCATCCAGTGCCGTGATATGACCATCTAACTGGTTTTGAAAGATGGTTGCCGGATAGTCTTTACCGGCGGGGGCATAGGCTAAGCCTCGGTTAACGACGTCGCAGCAAGCCACTGCACGAGCAGCAGGGTTTTGCTTTGGTTTGTATTCCCATAAAATTTTGTCGTGGTCATCTAAATCAATGGCAAAAATATTGTTTGGGAAGGGAGAGTGCACATACATGATGCCATCAACAACTAATGGACCACCTTCATGACCGTTCAAGACGCCTGTTGAGAACGACCAAACCGGTTGCAAATGATGAACGTTACGGGCGTTGATTTGGTTCATGGTGCTAAAGTGACTGGCGTTGTAATCTTTGGTCTGCATCGCCCAGTTAGCGTCTTCTTTCGACAATTTATCCAGGTCTTTATTCGCCTGCGTCGGCATGGCAGCCGTCAATAATGTACCGCCACAAACAACTGTCGCCAGCGCGGTACGGGTGAATTTGGAAAGCCTCATAATTACTCCGGTGTTGGTATTTTTAGTATCCGTTGTGATATGCGAAGTCTAAGCGTGGTGATGTATGGCGTTGTTACGATGACAGTCGCTTAACTTGATCAAACCTATGTTTTGCCAACCATCAACGCGCCTAGACTTTGCAGTTGCAGATATTACTGGAGTTGTGGTGAGCAACGTTACGGAATAAGCCTGAAAAATAACGGGAAAAATACCCAAAGGCATGGCAGAAATATTCCTGTTTAGTTATTCGACCTTAAAAAAGGAAAAGTTCCTATTGGTGTGCAACCAAGCTACAGGCATCATGGATGCTTTCTAGGGCTTAAAGAAGGGGCGTGGGCGTGAGCAAAAAGATCAATGTGCTATTAGTGGATGACCATGCCGTGGTCAGAACCGGCTACAAAACTTATCTGTCGCTATCCGATAAGATTGATCAAATTTATGAAGCGGATCGGGGTGAGCTGGCGTGCCAGCTTTATACGCAACTACAACCTGACATTGTGGTGTTGGATTTATCCATGCCGGGCATCGGCGGTTTTGAAAGCATTCGGCGGCTGATACAGCGCGACCCACACTGTAAAATCTTGGTGTTTAGCATTCACAATGAATTGGTATACGTGACCCGTGCCTTAAAAGCCGGTGCGAAAGGTTATATCACCAAAAATTGTGTGCCGGATATTTTGATTGCAGCGGTGTGTAAAATTGCCCAAGGCGGCACATTTGTCGATCCTGAATTGGCGCAACAACTGGCGGTTGCGATGGCGACCATACCGGATGAAGCCGAAAAGATTAAGTTGTTGTCACCCCGGGAGTTTGATGTATTTTGTCTGTTGGCGAATGGGTACACCAGCCACAAAATCGCTGAAAAGTTGTGTTTGAGCTACAAAACAGTGTGTAATCACGGCACTGCCATCAAGGAAAAAATGGCGGTCAAAACCCTTGCCGAATTGACGTTGCTGGCGACACGACAAGGGTTGATTGAGCGGTATGAGGCTTAAGGCGATTCCCTGCGATATGAAGGTTATTTTTCTAGTCTTTTCTTAAGCCCTTCCAAGCCATTTTTAAAAAACGCATTCATGGCTTTAACTGCGGCGGGATCGCTTAACGTTTCTGGCGGTGTATTACCGGTATCGCCGCGATAAAAGCGGCTTTTTACCGTCACCACGCTGCTGGTTGTGTCATCTCCCGCGGTCACCTGAATATTATTGGTATAAGAACTGACCGGCAACGCTTTCACATTCTCGGTTTTCAGGCGGTAATTGTATTCATGGTCTTTGTCGCTGTAATAATCCAGACTTTCAACGATTTGCTCGCCATTTTGCAGGGTTAACGTGCGTGTGCCATCTGCCGCATTTTTGCCATCGCCGCTACTGGCTTTAACGTCAGGATGCCAGCTTGAAATGGTATCAAATTGCTTGATCGCCTCCCAGGTTTTATCAACCGATGCGTTAATGGTCACTTGTTCTTTGGCTTTTTGGGGGGTTGGGCCGTGTGCCTCTGCTGTGAAAGGGGCTAATAACAAAATCAGGAGTGTTTTGGATAAATGCTTCATAATTAATCAACGCTTTTGCTAAATTGTTTATTATTAACGGTTTTATTTAAAAATACTTGGGAAAATTTCCTAATGTTTATTAGGAAATTGTCGTTTTCGTTTTTTCTCAGCTTAAGTGATCCAAAATTTCAATTAACATCGAAAACACCCTCTGCTTATCCGCGCGAATATATCCTTATCTTGAATATCAGCCGGATGTGATGGCTTTATCTATGCCGAGGGTGGAAGGTATGCGGCGTATCTC
>JABFRM010000346.1 GCA_013141155.1 Methylococcaceae bacterium
CAAATAATCCAACCACAAATTAGACAATTTTTCCTGCACGGTATTCTGCCTTAGCCGAGCATTGAGATGTTTAAAGTCCACCTTGTCTAAATCCTGATCTTGGTTATAGCAGGAATACACAAAATATTCTTTACCGGTTTCCTTATCGACATGCTTACATAAACACTGCGCGCAAATGCCTTTCATCATGCACTGCATGGGCGAATTGATGGAGCCGACCGCATGGTGTACTTTATTTAAGTACGGTTTCAACACATCAAAACGCGCTTCTTTCACTGCCGCCATCATGCGGTCAGAGCCGATCACGATGAGGTGATCAACATCCGCCAATGAGATGGGTTGATCACCCAGTGCGCCAGTGGCATACGACACCATACATTCCAGGATATTGCCGACAAAGGTTTTATCTTGCGGGCGCGTGGGCGTTATGGCTTCTACGCCGGGGCCTTTATCTACCGACCAGATGATGACATCGGAAGCTGCTTCAATCTCTTCGGATTTAAAGACATCCTGTTTGTATTTGTATCCGGCAAAATAGATGACGCGATTCCCCGCTGCCCTTAAGGCTTTGCCAATGGAAAATAACACCGCATTGCCTAAGCCGCCGCCGAGCAATAATACGGTTTGACCGGTCGGAATGTCGGTTGGTGTGCCAGTAACCCCCATCACGATCAGTTCATCGCCAATGTTCCAAGAAGCACACAGCCTTGATGATGAGCCCATTTCCAAGGCAATCAGCGAGATCGTGCCTTTTTCACGGTCTACATCCGCGCCGGTGAGCGCAATGGCTTCTGACGCTAACGACGTGCCATCAATCACGGGTGCATAAGCTTCATAGTTTTGCACCCGATAAAATTGTCCGGGCAAGAATTTTTCAGCCGCGAACGGGGCTTTCACCACCACTTCGATAATGGTGGGCGTGAGGCGATTAATTGCAACGATGCTGGCTTTAAAAGCTGAATCCAAACGGGCGAAAAGCTGTTTTAAGGCCACATCACGTTCTGGTTGTTGCTTAGGGTCAAGCTGCGCCAGTTCCTGCGCAAATAGTTTCACGACATGCGGATAGCCATCTTTGGCGCTGGCCATCGCTTTGACGACATTTCCGGCATAAACCGGATGGTTGTCACCATAAAAGCTAATGAACTTACCGTCTTTTTGATAGGAGGTCAGCGGTGCTGGTTTACCTAATTTCGGTGCAGTGGTGTCGCTCATGGCGACTAATGCCAAATCACCCGCTGTCCATTCTGGTTGATACCGTTGAAAAAACCATTTATCCATTTTGAAAGTATCAGGAAATTCACTTTGGTAAATGGTGTTAGGCGACGTGCCAGCGGCAATATACAGGTTGCGTAACGGTACGGTGAGCATTTTGCCGGAGTTCAGCCATTTGCCGTTTTCAAGGATTAATTGCTCAAACTCGACGGCATTCAAATGCCCAAATTCATCGGACAACGCGGCGACCGGACTCATACCTTCCGCCAATGAAATGCCTTCTTGCAGGGCTTCATGAATTTCCTCGTGGTTTTGTCGATAGGCTGGGGCATCTTTCATGCCTTTGCGGTAAAACAACGTGACCCCACCCCAGGATTCAACCAATGGCTGGAAATGCGGTTGTTCGCCTGCGGCTTCGGCACGTTGGCGTTCGGCTACAATGGCACGGCCATGTGCTAGGAATTCATCTAAAATCAGGGTTTCTTCCTTATCGTAGCGATGACGCACTACTGTTTCACCATGTACCTCGACCAATTTTTCATAGCGGTTCAGAAGTTTTTCGACTTGCACGGGATAATACGCCATGAGTTCCGTACAGGTATCAATGCCAGTCAAGCCGCCGCCAATTACGCCCGCAGGCAGGCGCACTTGCAGATTGGCAAGTGAAGTTGATTTTCCCGCGCCAGTTAATTGCAAGGCCATCAGGAAATCGGAGGCTTTGCGAATGCCACGGGTCAGGTTATTTTTGAGGTCGATAATGGTCGGTTGACCTGCACCGGAAGCCAGGCAAATATGGTCAAATCCCAACCGCCAAGCATCTTCAATGGTCACTGTGCCGCCAAAACGTACGCCACCATAAGCCCGAAACGCTTGCCGTCTGAGCAGGGTCAGGTAAATGACTTTGAGGAAGTTCTTGTCCCAGCGTACCGTGATGCCGTATTCGGCAACGCCACCGAAACCCGCGAGGGTACGTTTGTCCAGAGCTTCATAAATTTCATTAAAATCTTCAATTGGCTCTGGAAAGTGTTCGCTATCGCCGGTTAAGGCAAGCGGTAATGGCTCCAGTTTCAAGCCGTCAATTCCCGCAACGCCAAAGCCTTCATTGAGCAAGTAATGGCTCATGGTGTAACCCGCAGGCCCTAAACCAACGACCAACGCATTTTTGCCGTTATACGGCAACATGAAGGGGCGTTTGACATTGAGCGGATTCCAACGGGTCAGCAAGCCGTATATTTCAAAACCGAATGGCATGAACAGCACGTCGGTCAAGACATTGGTCTCGATTTGCGGAATATTGACTGGCTCGGTTTTTTGGTAGATGCAGCCTTTCATGCAGTCGTTACAAATCCGATGCCCGGTGCCAGGACACATCGGGTTGTCGATCATGATGATGGACAATGCGCCGATATTGTCGCCGCCGCGTTTAACCAAGTGCATTTCGGAAATTTTTTCTTCCAATGGACAACCGGTAACGGTCACGCCCAATTGGTTTTCTTTATAGCTTTGGTCTTTTTTATTCCGCATGCCTTTGGAGCAGGAATCAGTATCGCGGTCATGGCAATAGATGCAGTGATCGACTTCATTCAGCACTTGCCGTTCGTTATAGCGCGGGTCGGTGAGCTTAAAACCGTCACGGCGGCGACGGTGTTTTAGTCCACCCATCCACACCGCAAATTCGCCGCGATCAATCAGGTCATGCTCAACCAGCTCATCGAAATCGCGTTTGGCAGGCACTTTAAAGCTAAACCAATCAGCGGTGATGCCTTCCGCTTGGGCAATAAAACTCCAGCGCTGCACAATGTCCATCAAACTGGCAATGAAATCACTTGATTCTGGTAACGTCAATAGGACACTGAATTGGCTGGCAGCCTCAAGATGCGCCGTTAATTTTTCACGTAAGGATTGCGTTTTTTGTTCGGCATCTGCCAACGGACTTGCTTTACCTTTGGCGATGAGTTTGTAATGATTGGCTAATAATCCAATCGGCGCACAAACCCGCGCCACACGATGTTCTGGGTCAGGGTCTTCATTGGCTTCTGGAAAGGCAGCGGCGATCAACAATTCAAACTGATGCTTAATTGCGGGGATATCCCAGTCGCTGATGGGTTGATCGGGGAAGGCGAGATTGAGTTTATTGACCACTTCATTTTTATAAGCAAAAATAGTGTCCATCTCTTCTTTGATGTGGGCTGCCTGGGCTTGGTGTTGTTCTGTGACACCAAACAGTTTCGCCACAAATTGTCCGACCAAAGGCCCCATACGCACCAATAAATCTGATATGACCTCAGGCCTCATGCCTCCGCCTTGATTTTGTCGATACACTTCAAATTCATTGTAGAGTTGCACGTCATGGTGTGCGACCGA
>JABFRM010000183.1 GCA_013141155.1 Methylococcaceae bacterium
CCACTCTGCTGCCATGCTTCAATATGTCTGACCCACTTAACCGGTATGCTCATAGCTCTTCTCCCAAAGAACTCAGCATGCGCTTCAAAAGGCAATCCGAATAGATGGAACGGCCTGACGCTTACAGAAGTAAGGAGACCGACAACGAAGATTACGCGAGCTGCTGTTGCCGCGACCATGAGACCTACTACCAAGTTGGACGGTTGGTAAATGCCATGAAGTAAGAACATGAGGGCAAGGAATGGTGCGTACTCCGATGTATTTCCGTGAGCGCGAACTAGGCGATTAAGCATGTGGTCGGAATCTGGGGTAACTCCGATTCCGACGTTGAACTTACCCCGTGCGCCCGAAACGGCAAAACCGAGGCCGAAAAGTAGGATACCAAGAATACCAACGCATAGCATTGCAATTGGATTGACAGTAGGCAGTAGTTCTCCAGTGGTTATGTAAGGGCCTAACGTAAAGCTAAGGGGCGCGACTTTCAAGGAAGACAAGCGAAGCCACCGAAGCTAAAAAAATAACAAACCCTCAAAACCGCCTCGATAAGGCGCGTCCCGCTTGAGCGTAATGTTAGGCGGATTTTCATGCACAGCCGCAGGAACTACTGTCTGAATCGCTTGGGGACGTTGTGTTGGTTGGATGGCCATCACGCTTCCACCAGTCGAGTCCGCCCATTAGTTCTTTAACTCTAAATCCGAGCTTTGTCATGTTCAAGGCGGCCTTTGTTGATGCGTTGCATCCAATGCCGTCGCAATAAGTAACAATGAGAATTGATTTATCAATCTTACTGGTTGTTTCGTTATTCATCGTTCGGTGAGGGATATTTACTGCATCAGGGATGTGGCTGATTGCATACGCTTCTGCCGATCTAGCATCAATGACCACGATATTTTCTTTCTTGTCGATCAATACCTTCAGATCCCAAGAATCAATCTCATAAGCCAACTTGTTTTGATAGTGTTTGAGTTGATCTTCCATAAGTTGCTTTTCTTGGTAAGAGTAGGCGAACAGGGTAGGCTAACGTAAAGTTGAGGGGCGTGCCGCTTTTGGCGCGTCCCTCTCGAACGCCATGTTAGGCGTGCCTTCGTTACTGAGCATCGAAATCGCCCATTGGACCGAGGCGCACAGTAATGATTTCAACGTCAGTTGCCGCGACGTGAGGACCTTGCCTCGTGCCAGCAGGGGTAACCCAAAAGCAGCCCTTCTCGCACTCGCGGCTACCGGTAATAAGCTTGCCGGAGAGAACGTACACATACTCATCGGCTGGATGTGTATGAGCGGGAATCCGTGTTCCCTTTTTCATTTTGAGCCGATGAATGGAGCCTTGGGGTACAGGCTCGGCTAGAACGGACCAGCTACTACCTGGGAACACAGGCAAATCTTGGAAATGCTGTTCGTTTGCATCCTTAAACTTTTGAGTCATCGTGTTTCTCCTCTATTTGCGTTGTAAGAATATTGAAGTCAGACGCCTAACGTAAAGCTAAGGGGCGCGCCTGTCACGGAAGACAAGCGAAGCCACCGAAGCTGAAAAAATACAAACCTTCAAAACCGCCACGAAAAGGCGCGTCCCGCTTGAGCGTAATGTTAGGTCTTAGATGGTATTTTGCTTAGTTGCGTAACATTAGTTAGTAAGTTAGCTTACCTGCACCTGTGAATTGTTCACCACAGAATTCTTTATATGATGCGCCATTGCTTTCAATATGAATTTCGCATCCTTTTACGCAACTTCCATACTCTAGTTTTTCAGCAAATACATAACGTTCGTACTTTTGCCCTGTGTAGGTGAGTTTCCCAGCACAATTAAGACTTTGAAAATCGATTGTTCCACAGTCTTTATCTTTATCAAGACATCCGATATTGATTTTTGCTTTCCACCCACTAGATTCGAGCATGGTTTTTCCTAGCCATTTTACGGTTTCTGGTGGTTGGGGTACATTATTTGGATTAGCACCATAATTTTTTAATCCCCAGATGTGTTTCCCTTGTGGATTTGTTCCTAGATATTCAAAATCAGCCCAGATATTTTGAGTTCCTAATAAGGATTCATAATTCAATGATGGCACATGAATATCTAAATTTGCTGATACTGTTCCAGTTTCAGCAAAACCTTTACTGTGGGTCAATGTCAACAGACATAATGTTAATAAGTATAATTTGTTTTTCATTCCGATTCCTGTAGATGTCATCAAAGCCTAACGTAAAGCTAAGGGGCGCGCCTGTCACGAAAGACTGCTAAAGCCACCGAACCGAAAAAATAACAAACCTTCAAAACCGCCACGAAAAGGCGCGTCCCGCTTGAGCGTAATGTTAGGCGCGATACGCTGCCTTTGCACAACCCGAAGGCTTATAAACGCGCTCAGTTGATGCAGGGTTAGTGGCAAGCTTGTTGGTTGGACGGATAGGCCTTACAACAAAATTGCCACCACAGTTTGGGCATATCCCGTGGAGAACGGTATCTACACAAGATGCACAAAAAGTACACTCGAAAGTGCATATACGCGCTTCAGCGGATTCGGGTGGAAGTGCTTTGTCGCAGCACTCACAGGATGGACGTAGTTGTAACATATAAACCTCCCAGTTTATTGCTTCAGTTTTGACTGCCATATTATAAGCTTTCATATTTGAGATTTACCGTCGAAATATCGCACTGGAACGTCAGCTATTGATTCTTCGGCTGCTAATCGAAAATTTACTGCGACTCTTGGATCTGGCTTGCTAGGTATTGTTCGGTAGTGGGTAACACATCCACAATTAGAGCATCTTACAAACTCTAGTTCTTTGTCTCCCCAAAGGTAAACGTTTTCGCCTGCATCACCCACTAATATTTTTACATTTCTTGGATCGTAATAGCCCCAAAGAGCTTTGTAGCGAGAACATATTGAGCAATTGCAAATCGTTACCTGGGCAGGGAACTCAACCTCTATTTGTATATTATTGCAGTGACAAGTTAGTTTCAACGCGATACCTGCTTGAACTTAATGTTAGAGAACATTTAACGCTTGATTAATGAATGATTGCCATGTTTCGTTCGGAACCCATACCTGCTTCATAGGATACGACGCAGCTTCATCACACTCCGATAAGCATAACCTACGATATAAATAAATGAATACAGATACCCGCTTGTTCTTTACGCAGTGAACCCAAACCTTCCTTCCACGTAGTATATTTAGAACATCAAAAAACATCTTGGCTTGTTCTAATTGGGGTACTTCCCATTCAATTGGAATGTGAAAATAACTGATACCTAGCCCAGTGATGATCTCTGCTTCGCCATGCAAAGCGTTTGATGACGTAGGTAATGCAAGATTAATCACTGCGTTAATTTCTAGTGATGGTAGTTTTTTGATGTCTCGCTCTGACAATTGACCGGAAGACCATAACCAATCAAAGACTTGATAAATATTCTCTGCATCCATATACGACCTAACGTAAAGCTAAGGGGCGCGCCTTTCACGGAAGATCAGCGAAGTCACCGAAGCTGAAAAAACAACAAACCTTCAAAACCGCCACGGAAAGGCGCGTCCCGCTTGAGCGTAATGTTAGGCCAA
>JABFRM010000142.1 GCA_013141155.1 Methylococcaceae bacterium
GGTAGCACGTAAACCGGTGCCGCGCCGTGGAGCTTTTTTATTAGCTGAAATTGCATCACGCTTAACAACGTCGGATCAATGCCCACCACCAGCTTTGCACCAGCACCCAACATCCGCCAGCAATGATAGCCATTGCCACAGCCAACATCCAGCACCACACGATGCTCAAGTGACGCGATATGCCCAGCCAAGCGCTGCCACTTCCAGTCTGAACGCCATTCCGTGTCGATAGGGATGCCAAACACCTCAAAAGGGCCTTTACGCCAAGGATGCAATCCTTGCAGCGTGAGCTTAAGCTGTTGCTGTTGCGCAAAGGTTAAATCCAAACTATCGCCAATACGCAGCGCAGCAACGTTTAAATCATTTCGACTGGGGGGGATTTGCGGCAATTGCTCGATAAGCTGCCGCCAAGCAGCCAACTCTCCATGTACATCTGCGGACAGGGCAGCTTCAAGTTGCGCCGGTAATTGTAATGCCCATTGCTCAGCTCGCAGCGCGATAAGCTGTTCATAAAGTCCCTGGTAAGGGTTCATTTAAGCGCGATCATAGAGGCGAAATTAAAGTATTGGAACCAAACTTCTGCGCTGCTAAAACCGACCGCAGTCAATCGCTGTTGATGCTGTAAGAATGTTTCTGGGATCAAGACATTTTCTAAAGCCGTGCGTTTTTGACTAATTTCTAATTCGCTATAGCCTTGGGCTTTTTTAAAGGCATGGTGCATTTCCGTTTGCAACACTTCTTGACGTGGATCATCAAAACACAATTTTTCCGATAAAATTAGGATGCCGCCGGGCAATAACCCTTGATAAATTTTTTTTAAGAACACCAGCCGGTCTGCCAGCGGAATGAATTGCAGGGTAAAATTTAATACCACTACCGACGCATGGTTAATCTCAATGTCGCGAATATCCGCACACTGAACCTCAACAAGCAGCGGGTTAGTATCACTGAGCAACAGAATTTGCAGTTGCTTAATCATCGCGGCGGAACTGTCCACAGCGACAATTTGACACTGTGCCGCCGTAATGTGCTGACGCATAGATAACGTTGCCGCACCCAAGGAGCATCCAAGGTCGTAACAAAAGCTATGTGGCTGAGCAAAACGACCCGCCAACAAACCAATGGCATGAACAATGGTGGCATAACCTGGCACCGAACGCTGAATCATATCCGGAAACACATTCGCCACATTTTCATCAAACTGAAAGCGATTAATAGCACTCAAAGGCGACGCATAGAGGGAATCTTTTGGGGTGTTCACAGATTATGACCGTAATGACCAGCGACGGCATTGATACCTTGAGCAGATCTCAATGAAAATTCACGGTAAGTCAGATAAGCTAAGCGCGCATCGACAATTGCCAATACGCTATTGCTTACCCGACTTACACGACTATAACGGAACAGGGCATTCCTAGCTATTAGAGGCTAAAGCTTCGCTGTTGCGTTTGGAGAGATCAGCAATGACGCTACTTAAAGAGCCACTACGCGCAATTTCATCGTTAAAAGAAGAGCGATAATTAGTCACCAAACTGACGCCTTCGATCATGATGTCATACGCCTTCCATTTATCGTCAACCAATACCATGCGATAACTGACGCCAATTGGCTGTAGGCCAGGCTGCAACACTTCGGTGTTGACAATTACTTTGGTGGCACCAGGCTCCATATTCAAAGGTAAATAACGTATCGACCAATCTTTAAATTCCACAAAAGCACGGGAATAGGTTCTAACCAACAGCGTTTGAAACTCTTTGGTAAAACGCACCCGATCTTCGCTACTCGCTTGACGCCAGTTTTGGCCCAACACCAAGGCAGACATCCGATTAAAATCGACATACGGGTAAATATTCTGCTGCACAAACGCATTCACTTCAGTGAACTTAAGAATGAATGACTTATCTTGCTGGATTTTCAGGCGTAACTTCTCAGAAGATTCTTGTATCCCTACTTGCGGCGGCGCCAAGGTTTCTGCGACGACATAAGGCGCAAAGCCTAAGTTAAGTATAGCAATGAGCAGTGTTACTAAATATAAAGGGGTTCGTGTGTTAGTTTTCATAATCAATCTCTAATATCATTGTAACTGCCTATCAGTTATTTTCAAATATCAACCAACGCACTTCGCTGATACAATAAAACCTGATGCAGTTCGTTTATCGGTCAGGACATTCAGTGCTTGATCGAGCGGCCTGTAATAATCTCCACAACCCTAAGACTGTAAAAGATGGCACATAATAACATTAATTTTCCCCTGACTCGACTGCGAAGAATGCGCACACATGATTTTTCGCGTCGTTTAATGCGCGAAAACAACTTAACCAGCAATGATTTAATTTATCCTTTGTTTATCATTGAGGGCAGCAATGAGCGTCAAGCCGTTGCTTCGATGCCGGGTGTTTATAGGATAACTTTAGACATATTACTGGACGAAGCAAAAAGCATCCAACAATTGGGCATCCCTTTAATTGCCTTGTTTCCGGTAGTAGCTGCCGATAAAAAAAGTTTGGACGCTCAAGAAGCTTTTAATCCTGACGGACTTACCCAGCGGGCAGTACGCGCCTTAAAAGCGGCTTATCCAAACTTAGGTGTTATGACCGATGTGGCACTGGATCCTTTTACCACGCATGGTCAAGACGGCCTGATTAATGCGGAAGGGTATGTCTTAAATGACGCTACTGTTGCCGTATTGGTAAAACAAGCCTTATCCCATGCCGCAGCCGGTGCTGATATTGTCGCGCCTTCAGACATGATGGACGGAAGGATCGGCGCAATAAGATCAGCGCTGGAAGAACAGGCTTACCACAACACCCTCATCATGGCGTATTCGGCAAAATATGCCTCCAGCTTTTACGGGCCGTTTCGGGATGCCGTCGGTTCTTCCGCTAATTTGGGTAGTGGCAATAAATACAGTTACCAAATGGACCCTGCCAACAGCGATGAAGCGATCCGCGAAGTCGCCCTAGACTTACAAGAGGGTGCGGACATGGTGATGGTCAAGCCGGGCATGCCCTATCTGGATATTATCCGCCGTGTAAAAACTGAATTTGGCGTACCCACCATGGCCTATCAAGTCAGCGGCGAGTATGCGATGCTCAAAGCCGCTGCCCAAAACGGTTGGCTTAATGAGCAACAGGTGGTTATGGAATCGTTATTGTCCTTTAAGCGCGCGGGTGCAGATGCGATTTTGACTTATTACGCCAAAGCCGTCGCGCAATGGTTAACAGCGGAATTGCCCTGAAATGCCCCATCAAAAAACAACATCTATAGATCAGTACGCCGTATTTGGTGATCCTATCAGTCACAGCAAATCGCCGCGGATTCATCGATTGTTTGCCGAACAAACCGAGCAAGTATTGGAATACCACGCTCAACAAGTTCCCGCCGAGCAATTTAAGCAAGCGGCACGGGATTTTTTTGCGCTAAACGGCAAGGGCTTAAATTGTACAGTACCCTTAAAAGAACTGGCTTGGCAGCGGGCGGATGAATTAACCGAACGGGCGCGCAGTGCGAAAGCAGTGAATACCCTTAAGCGCCTACCCGATGGGCGATTACTAGGTGATAACACCGATGGTGCAGGATTAGTAAAAGATTTAACAGTTAATCATGCACTTTCCTTAACATCGGCGACTATTTTGATATTAGGTGCAGGTGGAGCCAGTCGCGGTATTATCGGGCCACTGCTTGAACAATCACCACGTCAACTGGTGATTGCCAATCGTACTGCTGCAAAAGCTGTAGACTTGGCGGCTGAGTTTAATGACCCTCGTCTGGTCGCCAGTGAGTTTGCGGCATTAAAAGGCCAACAGTTTGATCTAATCTTAAACGCCACCTCCGCCAGCTTAACCGGGCAGCTACCCAATTTACCCACCGACATACTGGCACAAAATGGCGTTTGCTATGATCTCGCCTATGCGAATAGCGCCACGCCTTTTGTATGCTGGGGCAAAGCACAAAATGCTGCTAAAAGTTTGGATGGCTTAGGTATGCTGGTCGAACAAGCCGCCGCCGCATTTTACCTTTGGCGCGGCGTTTATCCAGAAACCGCGTCTATCATCAGCTCGTTAAATGCTGAACGCACTAATCACTGAATTCAGCAGTTCAACCAATTTACTAATGGGTTGATATAAAAAAGGGCAACCATCGAGGGATTGCCCAGGCAAAGATTAACCCAAAAAGTTAACCGACCGCATCCGCAGCCGCTAACATTTTAGCAAGCTCACCTTGGTTATATAAGCCCATGACAATATCGCAGCCACCCACCAATTCACCAGCAATGTATAGCTGTGGATAAGTCGGCCAGTTTGAGTAACTTTTTAAGGCTTCACGCAGCTCCATGTCTTCAAAAATATTTACATGTTTATATTTAGCATAACAAGCATTTAAAGCTTGCACGGTTTGCGCAGAAAAGCCGCACTGCGGGAAATCTGGCGTGCCTTTCATGTATAAAACCACATTATTGTTTTCAAGTTGATCTTTGATTCTAGCTATAACATCCATCACGGTTACCTAAATTAGTAATAATTACCCAGCAATCTTATCAAGATTATGGGCTTTAAAAAAGTTATTTTACCAACAAACGCTTGCTTGCAAATTATTTGAAAATTATAATTGCAGCTTTTAAGAAGGCAGCTAAACGCTGCCTTTTTGTTTTTTACAGGCTATTTCTAATGACAAGTCACCTTATGCCAACCTATGCTCGATTACCGGTAACCTTTATCAGAGGTGACGGCGCATGGCTATGGGATAACCATGAACAGCGTTATTTAGATGCGCTTTCGGGCATTTCTGTGTGCAATCTAGGACATGCGCATCCTGCAATACATAAGGCGATTTGTGCGCAAAGTGAAAAACTGATCCACACCTCAAATATCTATGGCAACACCCTGCAAGAGCAATTGGCAGACCAATTGACCGCCGCCAGCGGCATGGATAATGTGTTTTTCAGCAATTCCGGTGCCGAAGCCAATGAGGCAGCGATTAAAATCGCCCGCAAATACGGTCATCAACAAGGCGTCGAAAAGCCAGCAATTATTGTGATGGAAAAAAGTTTCCACGGGCGTACTCTGGCGACCTTAAGTGCCACTGGCAATACTAAGATTCAACAGGGCTTTGCGCCGTTAGTGGAAGGTTTTGTGCGCGTTGCTTACAATGATATTGCCGCGATTGAACAAGCACTATTAGAAAATCCCCAAATTGTCGCGATCATGCTAGAACCCGTGCAAGGTGAAGGTGGCATCAATATTCCGGCACCCGATTATTTGAACAACATACGGGTGCTGTGTGATAAGCACCAGCTATTAATGATGCTCGACGAAATTCAATCCGGCATGGGGCGCACGGGGCAGTTTTTAGCTTTTCAGCACAATCAAATACTGCCTGATGTCTGCACCTTAGCCAAAGCCCTCGGCAACGGTGTGCCGATTGGCGCTTGCCTGGCGCGCGGCAAAGCTGCCGAAGTTTTAACCGCTGGATCACATGGCTCTACTTTTGGCGGCAATCTGCTGGCCTGTAGCGCAGCCTTGGCGGTGCTGGCAACTTTAGAAAATGAAAAGCTGATTAAATTAGCCACCCAAAAAGGTGCAGCCATTGGTGACGGTCTTGCACAACGGCTGCATAACA
Organism: Methylococcaceae bacterium; assembly: GCA_013141155.1. GTDB lineage: Bacteria > Pseudomonadota > Gammaproteobacteria > Methylococcales > Methylomonadaceae > SXIZ01. Next base: position 5,620 of record JABFRM010000142.1, read on the forward strand.
ATCCGCAGATCAAAGAAATTCGTCATCTCGGACTGATGATTGGTGTCGAGCTGCATAAACCCTGTGCGGAACTGGTTAAAATGGCCTTGGCAAAGCACTTATTGATCAATGTCACCAGCGAGTCAGTGATCCGTTTATTGCCACCGTTAATTATCGATGCTGATCAAATTGACTTATTAGTCGATACCTTATCCGAAACCATTCAAGCTTTTACTGCATAGCGCTACCACTCTGATGACTAAACCCAGACATTTTATAACCCTGCTTGATTTGTCCAGCGACGAATTTCGCACCTTGATTAAACGTGCCATGCAGTTAAAAACGGAACGTAATGTCGACTACCAACCACTAAAAGGCAAAGTGTTGGCGATGATTTTTGAAAAGTCATCGACCCGCACCCGCATTTCATTTGAAGTCGCCATGGCACACTTTGGCGGCAGCGCGTTATTTTTATCGCCGCGCGATACACAACTGGGACGCGGTGAGCCGCTTGAGGATAGCGCGCGCGTCATCTCCAGCATGGTTGATGGCATTATGTTACGCACCAATTTACATCAAACTGTCACGACTTTCGCTGAACATTCGCGGGTGCCAGTCATTAATGGCCTCACAGATATTTATCATCCGTGTCAATTACTCGCCGACATGCAGACCTATTTTGAGTTGCGCGGAGATATTGCCGGAAAAACCGTGGCCTGGATCGGTGACGGCAATAATATGTGTCATACTTATATTCAAGCGGCTATGGTGCTTGATTTTAAGCTGCATATCGCCTGCCCTCAAAATTACACCCCCGATACCGCTATTGTTGCCGCAGCGGGCAACCGCATTAGCTTTTTTGATACCCCAAATGCCGCAGCAAAAAATGCCGATCTAATCGTTACCGATGTTTGGGCGAGCATGGGACAGGAAGAGGAACAAAACTTACGTGCGGGGGCATTTAAAACTTATCAAATTACCCAAATGACGATGCAAGCTGCGAATAACGATGCCTTATTCATGCACTGCTTACCTGCCCACCGCGGTGAGGAAGCCAGTGCTGAAGTTATTGATGGCCTACAAAGCGTGATTTTTCAAGAAGCTGAAAATAGATTACATGCGCAAAAAGCATTACTTGAATTACTGTTGTGTCCAAACTACGTTAAAATGAACGCTAATACAGTACTTTAACAAAGGATCTCTGTGAAAAAATTTATACCCGCATTAATGCTGTGCTTAACTTCCATTGCCGCATTGGCTGAATCCGTTTACACCACTGAGAGCGTCGATTTCACTTTTAAAACCAGCGAAAATGCACGCAGCAAAATGATAGTGGTGCCAAAAGATACCGAGTTGACGCTTTTAGATCGCAACAACCGTACTGGCTTTAGTAAAGTGCGTACGGTTGCCGGCGTAGAGGGATTTATTGTCAGTCGCAGCTTAGCTGCAAAAGCTGATGCTCAACCACAGCCCGATGAACTGAAAACCAAGATCACCGCACTTCCTGAAGAAAACATCGCGCTCAAAATAGATGCCAAAGTTTCAAAAGAACCTATACAGAAAACCCTACCCGTTAATCAAAGCGAATGTAATCGCATCAAACAAGAACTTGAAGAATTAAAAGCAGACTCCACGCAGACTTTGCAATTACAACAACAACGTGATCAATTGCAAGAACGTAATACGCTTATCGAACAGGAACTAAACCAAATTAAGCGCGAAAATCAAACCAAACAACAAACTTTCAACAAGGATTGGTTTTTTTACGGGGGCGGCTTAGCATTTATTGGCGTTTTACTGGGCATGCTATTGCCCAAAATAACTGCAAGACGCAAATATGGTGGCTGGGAATAAACTTAAGCCTAATCATTAAGTCGTTTGAATTCTTCAAACATATCTGCTTTTACCTTTATATAAAATTATCACTATGAACAATTCAGACGACAAAAAAAACCGTACTTTTTCATCCCAAGTGGTAGACGGCATGGAACGCGCACCCAGCCGCGCCATGTTATATGCGGTCGGTTTTAAAGTTGAAGACTTCAAAAAACCGCAAATCGGCATTGCTTCCACTTGGAGCATGGTCACGCCCTGCAATATGCACATCAACAAGCTAGCAGATGAAGCCGCCAGTGGTGTTGATGCCGCCAACGGCAAAGCGGTGATCTTTAACACCATCACTATTTCCGACGGCATTTCGATGGGCACGGAAGGCATGAAATATTCGCTGGTGTCGCGCGAAGTAATCGCTGATTCCATCGAAACCGTGGTCGGTTGCCAAGGTTTTGACGGCATTGTGGCAATTGGTGGCTGCGACAAAAACATGCCCGGCTGCATGATGGCGATTGCTAGACTTAACCGCCCTGCGATCTTTGTATACGGCGGCACGATCTTACCGGGCTGCCACAAGGAACAAAAACTGGATGTGGTGTCAGTCTTTGAAGCGGTCGGTGCGCGTGCCAACAACAAAATTGACGATGCCGAATTGCTGGCAATTGAAACCAAAGCCATCCCTGGCGCAGGTTCCTGTGGCGGCATGTATACCGCCAACACCATGGCTTCGGCTATTGAAGCGTTAGGCATGAGCCTACCTAACAGCTCCGCTCAAGCCGCCATTTCCAACGATAAACGTCTGGATTGCCAACGCGCGGGTGCGGCGGTTTTGGAATTGCTCAAAAACAATATTAAACCTTTGGACATCATGACCAAGCCCGCGTTTGAAAATGCCATCACCGTGGTGATTGCCTTGGGCGGCTCCACCAATGCGGTACTGCATTTGTTGGCAATGGCGAATGCCGCGCATGTAGACCTGACCTTGGACGATTTTACCCGCATCGGCAAACGTGTCCCGATGTTGGCAGATTTAAAGCCCAGTGGACGTTATTCAATGTCGGAATTGATCGAAATCGGCGGCATCCAACCGCTCATGAAAATCTTGCTGGATGCAGGCTTGTTGCATGGCGATTGTTTGACCGTCACTGGCAAAACCTTGGCTGAAAACTTGGCGGAAGTAAAGCCGTATCCGGCAGGACAAGACATGATCCATGCCTTAAGCAATCCTATCAAAAAAGACAGCCATTTGGTGGTGCTATATGGCAATCTTGCCGCAGGTGGCGCGGTCGCTAAAATCACCGGCAAAGAAGGCTTATGCTTTACCGGCACAGCAAAAGTGTTTGATGCCGAAGAACAAGCGCTGCAAAGCGTTCTTAACGGCGAAATTGTCAAAGGCGATGTCATCGTCATCCGTTACGAAGGCCCCAAAGGCGGCCCCGGAATGCGTGAAATGCTCTCCCCGACTTCAGCCGTTATGGGCAAAGGCTTGGGCAAAGAAGTGGCGTTAATTACCGACGGGCGTTTTTCTGGTGGTACACATGGCTTTGTGGTCGGACATATTACCCCTGAAGCATACGTCGGTGGCGCGTTGGCGATTGTGCAGGATGGCGATGGCATCACTATAGATGCAGAGAACAATGCCTTGACCTTGCATGTGGATGAAGCAGAAATTAAGCGTCGCTTGGCATCGTGGACTCAGCCTGCGCCGCGTTATACGCGCGGCGTGTTGGCGAAATATGCTAAGTTGGTTAGTTCGGCATCAACGGGTGCGGTGACGGATAATTAAGGGTTACGAGTAGTGGGTTAACCGTTTTTCGTTAACCCAACCTACGCGGCCAAACCTAATCTTTAACAATTTCACATCTGTTTGGGTGTCTGATCAATGCAGGCTGCTTCCTAAAGCTTTGCCGTAACAACCCAATTATCGACTCTTCCATTAACACTATGACAACAATTGTCTGCTTCATCATCATAACTTTTTTTATGGCGGGAACTTTGGGGTTTCTATGCTATCGCTCATCGATTTGGAACTTTGTAGATGTGATCTATTACCCACTTGCTGCGGTAGGCGTTTTACTACTGTTTGCCAGCAATTCTACCCAAAGAGAACTTTTTGAACTGGATCAATTGTTAGACAAACACAAAACGCAGATTCAAGAGATCGATTCTAAAATACCTGATTTAGAAACCATGAGAAATGGTGAGCTTATTGAAGCTAGTTTTCACCTCGTTGCCGCAATTTCTGATTTTAATACTGGCTGTAGCAAAACCTCCCGATTCGATCCCCGTTGTATCGTTGCCGGTAGAGTTGATAATTCAATTAGTGCCTTTATTAATGCGACTAAAGTTAAATATTCATCCCCCGAACTCAGGCTTCTGGGTGCTTGCTCCGCAGCCGATCGACTTCTTGAAGACATGCTTGCCAAAGGAGAGCTATCTTCATTGATTGGAGATGAGCTTATTGCACAATACCGAACGGTGCTTGGTAAGAACTATCAACCATTGGACTATCTATCTGTAATTTCGGAAGCTGAGGCCTTTAAGCAACGCGCCATAGGAAGATACGCGCGAATGCGCGCCTTTGACCAAGCTTCTTTAGGTGGTGGCGCGCGACTGCATAATGCAGTGCTTGCCAATAATTATGAATCCAAAAAATTGATTTTAAATATGCATAAATCAGAGATTGATTTTGGAAAAACACTCTTACAGCGACTCTATCCTTGCTTTGTTTTCCCCAAAAAAAACTACGAAACCTTTGCTCAGTGGACAAACACTCGTCTAAATGTACAGCGAGATATAACACAAATAGCGCGTGATCGTATACGCCTTCAAGAATCAAGCGAAGTTGATCCTTTTTTGCTATGGGTAAATCTAAACCTTTGGCCCATGATACTTGTTGTTGCGCTCGCGCTAAAATTTGCAAAGGGCACTGCCGTAATGCGCTTTGCCACTGCGGCTTTTAATCGTAGGCATAGCACCAGAAGACTGCAAGATCAAGATTAAACTATAAAGATAACGAAGAAAACTTGAAGTTTTTAAAACAACTGCAACATCTCCAACGCCAACAGTGCCATATTTTTAGAGCCACCGCCCTGCCCTAATTGCTGTTTTATTTGCTGAAGCTCAGCACACATGTTTTGCCGATAATCCGCATCAGTCAAAATTTTATCCACCTCAGCGGCTAAGGCTTCGGGGGTCGCATCCTGTTGAATCAACTCTTTAACCACCGCTTTGCCCGCCATAATATTAGGTAAGCCAATAAACGGGGTATTGATTAACCAACGTACCCAATAAGTAAACGGCGACAGTTTATAGGTAATAACCATCGGCACCTGCAATAAGGCAGTTTCCAAAGAAGCCGTGCCAGAGCAAATCATCACCGCATCGCAACATTGAATCACCTCATACGGCTGCTGTTTAATGACCGTCACCTTTACCGAGGCTGCTTGTAGATAACTGTGCAACAACACATCCGCTACGGAATCTGCCTGCGGCAAAATAAATTGCAATTCAGGGTGTTTTATCTGCAACTGCACGGCAGCCTCTAACATCACCGGCAACAGCCTGGTAATTTCATTCGTTCGACTACCCGGCAACAAACCCACAACAAGGCGCGCATTGTCTAAACCAAAACGCTGTAAATCCTCCATTTTAGAAAATTGCGGCTTAACCTTATCAACTGACGGATGCCCCACATAACGCACCGGTACTTGCTCAGCCTCATAAAACGCCGTTTCAAACGGAAAAATCACCGCCATCATATCAATGGCTTTACCGTAAGTCTTCACCCTGCCGGGTCGCCACGCCCACACTTGTGGACTCACGTAAAACAACACTTTAACGCCCTGCGCTTTAGCAAATCGCGCCAGCCTTAAATTAAACTCTTTGTAATCGACGCACACCAACAAATCTGGCTTTTCATCCACGATAATCTGTTGCATCCGTTTTAACACAGCACGAATTTCAGGTAAGTGCTTAATAATTTCAAACAAGCCAATCACCGCTATTGCCGTCGCATCGAAGCGCACATCAATCCCTGCCTGCGCCATGCTCTTACCGCCCATCCCGATAGCTTTAATGCTCGGTTGTATTTTTTTGATTTCCAGAAACATGTTCGCAGCATGTTGATCGCCGGATACTTCACCAGCGCTGAACATGATAGTGATGGGATGGTTTTGAGACAAGCTAACGCCCTCTATAAATTTAAGTTTTCAACAACGGCTTTAGAGCTTTAAAATCCGTAAAAACCTACGGTTAATTTAAAATACTGAGGTATTTTACGCGACTTTTTTAGTTTAGATTGGTGTGGTTTTTAAGTATTTCGCACCCTCCATTTTCTATAAAACTGTCCGCTAACGATAACGCAATACATGACGAATAACCCAGTATTATAGTAAACTATGCCTAAACAACTTGGTATGATCCCTATGACAGCAACAGCGAATGTACATCTGCATGAAATTAACAAATTTGGCGCGCAAGCAGAGCGTTGGTGGGATTTGCAAGGGGAATTTAAAACCCTGCATGACATCAATCCCTTACGCATTAGCTTTATCCAACAATTTACCAGTCTTGCTGGCAAACGCATTATTGATGTCGGCTGCGGTGGTGGCATTTTAAGCGAAGGTTTGGCAAAGTTAGGCAGCGACGTCACGGGTATTGATTTAAGCGAAGAGCTGATTGACATTGCCGATCTGCATGGACTTGAATCCGGTATCGCTGTCACTTATAAAAAAATCAGCGCCGAAGACATGGCCGCGCAACAAGCCGAACAATTTGATGTGGTGACCTGTATGGAAATGTTGGAACACGTTCCTGATCCGGCATCCATCATTAGGGCTTGCGCAACATTGGTAAAACCCGGTGGACTGGTGTTTTTCTCCACCTTAAACCGACAACCGAAAGCTTATGTACTGGCGATTGTCGCGGCTGAATATTTACTGAGGATGCTTCCAAAAGGCACACATGATTTTAAAACGTTCATTAAACCTTCGGAACTCAGCCAATCAGCGCGAGCCGCAGGATTGGTGTTACAAGGCATGACCGGCATTGAATACAATCCTTTCAATAAACGCTTTAGTTTAGGTAAAGATGTTGATGTCAATTACATTGCTGCATTTAAACGACCCGAATAATGCCGTCACCTTTTAAGTTATCGTGCGTACTGTTTGATTTAGACGGCACCTTGGTTGATACATCAGCCGATTTAATCGCCGCGCTCAATACCGCGTTGCAACAATACCAGTTTGCATCCGTCGCGGCAGAAGGGGTTAAACCTTACATTTCCTACGGTGCCGTCGCCATGATTAAACACAGCGTTGCAGCCTCGGTTTCTGATGAGCTTCAGGCTGAAATTTTAAAGGCATTTCTGCATTATTATCAGCACAATATCGCTACGCACAGCGTTTTATTTCCAGGCATGGTTGAAACGTTGAACGCTATTGAGGCATTGGGACTCAAATGGGGGGTTATCACCAACAAACGCCAGCGTTTTACCGACCCCTTAATGGCCGCGCTTAACTTGACGCACCGCGCCGCGTGTATTATTAGCGGCGATACCACGCCTTACAGCAAACCGCACCCACAACCAATGCTAGCAGGTTGTCTTAAAGCAGGTGTTACGGCGAAGGACTGTGTCTTTATCGGCGATGCCAGCCATGATATTGCGGCTGGTCGTGCTGCCGACATGAAAACCTTGGTCGCCACTTACGGTTTTTTAAAACCGGATGATCAACCAGAACACTGGGGAGCTGACCACTTAGTCGCATCCCCAAGCCACATTAACGATTGGATTAAGGCCGCGATATGCCATTAAGCAAACAGGTTATTTTAATCACTGGCGCAGGCGGCGGCTTAGGTAGCACAGCGGCACTCGCCTTGGCTAAATTAGGTGCACAGATTATTTTATTGGATAAAAGCCTACCTAAATTAGAAAAAATTTATGACGCCGTTATCGCGGCACAAGCGCCAGAACCCATTATCTACCCCTTTGACCTGAACGGTGCTAACGAGCAGGATTACCATGACCTGGCGCTGCGAATTGTGGAAAAGTACGGCGCATTGCAAGGCTTGCTGCATTCAGCGGCGGAATTTAAAGCCTTTACCCCATTGAGTTGCCTGTCCAGTATTGAATGGGCGCATGGCATAAACGTCAATCTCAACGCGCCGTTTATGTTAACCAAAGTGCTGTTACCGATTTTAGAAAAAAGCCCATACGCCAGTATTGTGTTTACCTCAGATTCCGCCGTCAATAAAGCGCCTGCTTATGCGGGTGTCTATGGTGTTGCCAAGATAGCCTTACAGGGCTTTGCCCACATCCTCGCTGCCGAATTGGAATCTGCACAAAAAATCCGTGTCAACACGCTTATTCCTGGCCCTATTGACTCGCCACAGCGAAAAAGGGCGTATCCTGGCGAAGATAAAACCAAGTTACCTGACCTGGAGTCCTTGGCACCAGTTTATGAATATTTATTTAGCTCAGCCAGTATAGGCATCACTGGCCATACGATTGACGCCCGCACTTTTCATTTATAACCTACATTATGGCCGCAGACAGAGAACGCATTATCTTAACCCGTGACGTCAACATCGTGACCATTCCAGATGGCAATCACGGCACCCTTAAACAAGGCGAAGAAGTTACCATCCATCAGGCCTTAGGCAATAATTATACGGTGGTAACCGACTACGGTCACATGGTGCAAATTTCAGGTCTGGATGCCGATGCCTTGGGTAAAGAAGTACACCATTTACAAACTTTGGTGTCCGAAACCGATGCTAGAGCCGTCGAAAAAAATTGCTGGGAAGTGATGAAAACCGTTTATGATCCAGAGATCCCCGTCAATATTGTTGACCTTGGCTTGGTCTACCACTGTGAAGTCACGCCAGTTGGCGAAGGCGAAAACGAGGTGCAAGTACAAATGACCCTCACTGCGCCAGGCTGTGGGATGGGGCCGATGATCCAGGGCGATGTCGAAAAAAATATTCGCGGTCTGCCAGGGGTCAGTCGGGTCAATGTGGAAATCGTCCTTGATCCACCTTGGTCACGGGAGATGATGTCGGAAGTGGCGCAGGTGCAGTTAGGGCTGTATTAATATTAGGCGAGTTCAACGCTGAAGTGCAAGCCAAACTAATGTCCGTTCTTTAATAAACTTCCCGAAAATAAATAACCCCCACACTGCCCTTATAAACGCCAAAAGTAGCGCGCGCAGAAGGACTAACATCTCCTAAGCCTTTCCAATTATATTTAAGGTAATTCGGCACCGCTGCGGTGACATCTAAAGCACCTGAATTACCGACCCCTGGAGTTTTGAAATTCAAATTAAAATTACCCGCAGTCGGTGGTTGTTTAAATTGTTGGGTAATACTGCCTGCTATCGCACACCCCAAGCCACTATTACCGGTGCTTCCGTTATCCCAGGCACACAATTCAGTCGGCATTAAACCATCGCCACTAATCGGATCAGCCAATGTTAGGGGAATGCCTGTCGTACAAACATCCTCATTGTTAACAATCCAATTGTTGCCATTCCAATATTCGGCGTGCATAGCCATTGGCAAATCCAATAATTCTGAGCCATGCGCGTTTTGCAAGGCGATTCGCCCGTAACGTAAGGGCGTTGTAGCTGCTACCGTACTTGCAGTCATAGTAACGCCATCTAAATCGACTGGCGCGGCATTAATCGTCACCGGTGTTTCACCGATCAACGCGGTGGGGCGACTCACCTTATGTTTGGCACTAAGCGCAGCACTGCCATTATTCCATAAACCAATAGGTGGCGTGACACTGGCAGACAACACTGAACCAGCAGGTAATCCCGGCGCAGTAAAGCCAAAATTAGCCCACGCATTTAGTCCCAAGCGGGCAAAACTACCGATATAATTTTGGGTAACGGCATTAGCGGCATTTTGTGCGCTTAAAGTGAAAGCGGTACTAAACCCATCTTGCCCAAAATAAGTGTAGCTTGCATTACAAGCTGGCGTCGCTACGCCAGGGGTTAAAGCAAAATGATCAGGGATGAAACGTCCAAAATACGCAGTGTTGGCATTATTGCCAAATTTACAGCCATATTTGCCCGCGTTCAGACTATTAGAAAAATCGGGCGTACAATCGGTTCCGCTATCCACAGCAGTAAAGCCATCATCATAAATACCGTTTACTGCAAACCGAAAATAGCCCACTTCCGAATAATTAAACATCGCCGCGGTTACTGTCCCAGTCGCTATATTCGCCGCAGTAAAACTACCGGAAACACTCCCCGCTTGCATGCTCCCTGCATGAGCAAGCAGTTTGCTGTTATCAACCAAGGGGGTGCCATTATAGCCAACCGTACCACTCGCGGCGGTGAGCGTAAAAGGCAAGCCCGCTTTGATAATGGGCGGCGACGCGCTGACACTATTCCCAGTCAGATCAGCAGTTGCAGTTGAAGTCACGGCGGTAAAAGCCGAGGGACGAATGGCAAAATTATCCGCAGAACAGCCCACCACACTGGGACTCTGATTGGCATCAGTCACGCGGCAACGGACATTGGCGAAAGCTTTGCCAACATTAATGGCGCTGACTGCTTTACGCCCCAAATCGCTGGCTGTAAAAGTGAGTACTTGCGAAATAGCCGGACTCAAGGGATTGCGGCTGGCACAAGCAGTGCTGCCAGAACCCTCCACTAATTCGACCGTCACGGGTTTAGTGACAACAGGCACAGGCGTGGGTGTGGGAATAATGTTAGGATCAGGCGGCAATGGATTAACGACATAATTGCTTTCTACGCTGCCATCAGCTTTAAGTGCAACGACATCAAAATTAAACGACGTTGCCACTAATTTGGTGTACAAATGTCCACTGGCGGAGTTACCGCCCACTTCCACGCAATTGAAATTAGCCGGTGCAAGCGCTGCAAAGTAAGCAATGGGGGCACCTAACGACACGCCGCTAACCACCGACCACTCCAAATCATCAACCAAAAACCAACTTCGGTAGCCAACGAAAGTCGTACTGCGAATTTCCAGCGTTAATACCTGACCGGCAACTGCGGTCAAGTTTGCGGTACAAGTTATCCAAGGCTCCAGGCCGCGATTATAAAGAGCCGGCATGCCCAGTGTGTGATTATTACTACCGCTCCCATTATCCCAATAATTGTATTGCCCCCAGCCAGGCTGGGCAGCCGTTATGCCGTTGACGCTGTAATTAGGGCTAAAAGGGCAAGTCAAATAATTATTCAGTGCAGGCCCTACGATATTTAATTTTACGGCGCCACCACTCAACAGTCGCACTTGCATAAAATCATACTGAGTAAGATTGGCGTTCTGTCCACTATCCCAACCTTGTGGTCGAATACGAATAGTAATATTACCTGGATTACTGGCAGGAATGGTGATGGACTTGGTTAAAACAGCGTTACCACCGGCATCCGTCGCAGTACGAAACCCTTGTAAATACGCCGCCAAACCCGTATTAGGATTACCATTGCTGGTAACAGTAGTTTGATCAATTACTGTAGGTGATTCTACGGGACGCATTTGCGCATCCATCGCCGCATTAGAGCGTGTCGCGTTAAGCCAACCCACCGGAATCTGTGGACTCGCACCCGCAACAGTTCCAAACTCAAAATTACCATTAATCGGTAGCTGCGGATTTGCAGCTTTTAGACCAGACGACGTCACATCGAAATACAAAAAATACGTTACAGGGCCTGCTTCTTGCAGAATAAAACGAATTTCACCGCGCCCATTACCCAGCGCATCAGTTGCTCCAGCATAAACGCTATCGGTATACTGTTGCGTTGCACTTAAGGTATCGTTGGGGCGCACCACTCGCGGTGAATTGCTGTCAAAGGTGCCGGTGGCGCTCAAGCTGGTGAGCAAAGCATTAAAATCCACATCTATTTTAATAGTGCTGTTAACTGTAGCGGTAGCAGGAATTACCACAGGGACGCGATAATGCCAAGTGGTATCAAACCAAGCCGCAAACACGCAGCTTGGCGCCAGCGTGACCAATAAAATGACCCACACCGAGGCCATAAAGAACAGTCTATTCATAAGTAAACGCTTAAAGGACTTGTCAAAAATGATGACGGCCGATAGTCATCCTGTTGTCTATCGACCGTAATACGTCACCTTAAGTATAGACAGTACCCCAAAAATAACAGCAGCTACACGATATTTAAATAGCCTGGCGGACAACCAAACTAACGCTTAAGCGCCTGGCAAGCAGGACACCAATGCCGTCCTTCGGCAGTTAGGCGCCAACCAGCTTTGTTCACGGCGTCAGCAAGCTCACCTTCATACC
>JABFRM010000174.1 GCA_013141155.1 Methylococcaceae bacterium
CACTGGGGATGGTGCGAAACAAGTGGTGAAATTGGCGTTTAATGGCATCCAAGTTTTCAAAAATATCCGCGTGGTCAAACTCCAGATTGTTTAAAATTGCGGTGCGCGGCCGGTAATGCACAAATTTTGAACGTTTATCAAAAAAAGCCGTGTCATATTCATCCGCTTCAATCACAAAAAAATCAGACTCCCCTAAGCGGGCGGAGATACCAAAATTTAAGGGGATGCCGCCAATCAAAAAGCCGGGTTTAAAACCCTGATACTCTAAAATCCAGCTTAACATACTGCTGGTAGTGGTTTTACCATGCGTACCAGCAACGGCCAGTACCCATTTGTCCTGTAGCACATGTTCTGCGAGCCATTGCGGGCCGGAGATGTACTTTAAGCCTGAATTTAATACCGCTTCAACTTCTGGATTACCGCGGGTCATGGCATTGCCGATGACCACTAAATCTGGTTTAGGATTAAGGTTTTCGGCCTTATAACCCTCCAGTAATACGATGCCCTGTTCCGCCAATTGCGTACTCATTGGGGGGTATACGTGTTGATCTGAGCCGCTGACTTGATAACCTAATTGCCGCGCAATTAGGGCAAGTCCGCCCATAAAAGTACCGCAAATGCCTAAGATATGAATGTCTAATGGTTTGTTCATGAAGGTAACGTGAAGGTTAAAAAATAACAGTACATTCGTCAGGGAAGGCTATGGCATACCCTGAACTACTGGTTTAAGGTTTGGTTATAGGTTTTTCAGGCGGTTTCTTTTCCGTAGATTTTGCCATATCCGCTGCTGTTTTGGCAGTGCCTGCCATTGCTGCGTCATTATCTTCGGTTGTTGTCTCTGTTTCTGTTTCCGCAGGGACTGTTTCAAGCTTTGCCCCTGCTTTTTCTAGTATTTTAACAATACTTGTAAACGAAGTGGTTTTAGCTTTGGACAGCACACTGACGTTTTTTTTATCAACCGCATTCACATCTGCCCCAGCGGTCATTAATAATTTAACCAGCGCCGCATTCCCAAATACGATGGCATCCATTAACGCTGTGTTGCCACTATTATCGGCTTTATTAACATCTGCGCCATAGGCTAAAAGCGTGGTGGCCGTTTGTAAATTGCCGTTAAAGCAAGCCCCCATTAGTGCAGTGCGACCCCCTGCTGTTGGGCTGTCAACGTCTGCACCTTTTGCTAATAATGCCTCAACCCGCTCGGATTTACCTAAAGTCGCCGCAGAAAATAACTCCTTTGTGGTATCGGCAAACGCCACGGAGGTTAAAAACCATCCGCAAAAAATAAAAATATTAGTGTTCATAACAATGCTTGCTTGCGTTTAGTCTTAAGTTAAGATGAAATAATCGACATTCTTGTCGAATGCTACTTATATCATCACCTAATGTCAGAAAAAAATAAAATTATAATTGCAGCGTCACCGCAGTTTATTCCGGCACAATCATCGCCTACTCAGGGGCGCTTTATGTTTGCCTATACTATCACTATTACCAATGCAGGTTTAGTGCCCGCAAAGTTATTGACACGGCACTGGTTGATTACTGATGGCAATGGCAAAATTCAAGAAGTCAATGGCGACGGTGTGGTCGGTGAGCATCCGCATTTAAAGCCCGGCGAAAGCTTTCGTTACACCAGTGGCGCTATGTTGGAAACGCCCGTGGGCGTTATGCAAGGCAAGTACATCATGCGTTCGGATGATGGCGATAATTTCAGCGCCACTATTCCGCAGTTTACCTTATCTATACCCAGGACTTTGCACTAAGCAATGAGCGTTTATGCGATAGGTGATCTGCAAGGTTGCTATGAAGAATTATTAAGACTGCTGGACGTCATCTCGTTTGATCAAACGCAAGATCAACTTTGGTTTGCAGGAGATTTGGTCAATCGCGGCCCTAATTCACTTGAGACCTTGCGCTTTGTAAAATCGTTAGGAAATTCGGCAGTCGTGGTGTTGGGTAATCATGATTTGCATTTGTTGGCCGCTTTCTGCCAAGAAAAAAAATCTGAGAAAAAAAATTCTTTGCATCAAGTGCTTGAAGCTCCCGATTGTGATGAACTCATGCACTGGTTAAGGCATCGGCCCTTGTTTCATTATCAACTTGGGTTTTGCATGGTGCATGCAGGACTCCCGCCGCAATGGGATTTTGCTAAAACCGTCAAAATGGCGCGTAAAGCTGAAGCAGTTTTACGTGGCGCTGGCTATCGTGACTTTTTAAAGCAAATGTATGGCGACAAACCGAATCGTTGGTCGGCTAAATTAAAAGGCACTGGGCAAATCCGCTTTAGCATTAACTGCTTTACCCGGATGCGTTACTGCGATAAAGATGGCAGTCTCGATTTTGATTGCAGCGGCGCACCTGGCACCCAACCGAAACACCTGATTCCCTGGTTTCAAATGCCGGAGCGTAAAAGTGCTGCCATGAAAATTATTTTTGGACATTGGTCGGCTTTAGGTTATTACGCAGGGGATAATTGTTATGGGATAGACACAGGTTGTTTATGGGGTGGACAACTCACCGCTTTAAAGCTTGGCGATTCGGTTGAACGTTTTAGCATTGATTGCGAGGGGTATAAAAAGCCCAGTTTAGTAAAGGCGTAGCCACAGACAGCGGATTTTCAAAATTGCAAGCATTGAATATCCTCGCCTAAAATGCCCATTAATTCTAATTGGTTAAATATAAGCGTCAGTACGAAAGTCCCCTCTTTTTCTAAGAGGGGACTGACCCAGTACCAAAAACCGTAAAAATATACTCAGGCCTTCGGCAAGGTCACGCCAGTTTGCCCCTGATATTTTCCGCCGCGATCTTTATAAGATGTTGCACAAACCTCGTCACCGCCAAAAAATAACATTTGTGCTACACCTTCATTGGCATATATTTTCGCGGGTAAGGGGGTGGTATTGGAAAACTCCAGCGTAACATGACCCTCCCACTCCGGCTCGAGCGGCGTGACATTGACAATAATGCCACAGCGCGCATAAGTCGATTTACCCAAGCAGATAGTCAGTACATCGCGCGGAATCCTGAAGAACTCCACGGTTCTAGCCAATGCAAAGGAATTGGGCGGAATGATGCAGACATTGGCTTTAATATCTACAAAGCTTTGCGCATCGAAATTTTTAGGGTCTACAATCACCGAATTAATATTGGTAAATACCTTAAATTCATCAGAACAACGGACATCGTATCCATAGCTTGAAGTGCCGTAAGAAATGACCCGTCCTTCGGCAGACTCCCTGACCTGTCCCGCTTCAAAAGGCTCAATCATGGCGTGCTGCTGCGCCATACGGCGTATCCAATTGTCTGACTTAATGCTCATGGGCGATGTTGCTCCTAAATAGTAAATAAAAAATGTTAAGGAATGCAACACAATAATGTCAGCCTATAGCATCTTCTTTCTCTTGAAACGACGGTAAGGTGTTCAGATATTGGGCTTTATTCCTAATGTGGCGGTGAGGATTCAAACCAAGCAATTTTACCTAAACTTTGTTGTACAAAGGGTTTTATTATAAAAAATTGCAGCTTTCCTGTTTCATCCTATGC
>JABFRM010000163.1 GCA_013141155.1 Methylococcaceae bacterium
AAACGTCGCCATTTCAAAGTGAAATAGTGATAAGTCAGTTAATGAACCGAAGAATTATTGCCACTAAAAATCCGTAATGGCTAAGCAATGCTAAGAATGCCAAATCCTGTCCGACAGGCTCCTAGGGTTTTTTAATTGGGCAATTGCCTTGGCGCTTGATTTTTGTGGTAAATTAAAGTTTTTAATCATTACAAGGAAATAACAATGGCGGGTAAGTTCGAGTTAAAAAAAGCAAAAAATGGTGATTTTCATTTTAATTTGTTAGCCACTAACGGGCAGATTATTCTCGGCAGTGAGATGTATAAAACCAAGGCCAGTGCCGAAAATGGCATTGCCTCAATTATGAAAAACGCCGCTGATGATGCCCGGTTTGAGCGCTTGGTATCCAGCAACGAGAAGCCGTATTTTGTATTAAAAGCGGCTAACCATCAGATTATTGGTCAAAGCCAGATGTATGAAAGCGTAGCGAGCCGCGATAATGGCATAGAGTCGGTAAAGAAAAATGCGCCGGATGCAAAAATAGAAGATTTGACGGCGTAAACTCGCTCGGCTAAGTAATTAAGCATAAATTTTTAAGTATAACGGCTAATCCGATCATGGTTCGACTGTATTGGTTCAGCGTGACTTGGACTTGGCCCTCTTATAAACTTAGGAGAAGTTGGAGTCAAAATGTCAAAGAAAAACAAGTCATGGTCGTCAGAAGAAAAGCTGTCGATTTTGAGGGAAAACTTGGTTGAAGGCAAATCGGTTGCGGATATCTGTGAGGCCAAAGGCCTGTCACCCTCACTTTTTTACGCTTGGCGGGAGGCATTGTTTAAGCCAAATGTCAGTGCCGATGAAAAGCGTAGCCAGAAAAAAGAAACATATAAAATCAAGGAATTAGAAGATAGCCTAAGCAAAAGCGAAGCCAGGATTGTGTTGAAAAATGCAGTTATTGCCGCGCTTTTGGAGGAGCATGCCAAAGTAAAAAAAAGTCTTGGATTAGTGTAGATTCTTCATGGACTGGGCGGGCTGTACGCGACGAAGCGCTGGATTTCATTAGGTATTGGACTACTAAGGCTGAGATGGACAAGAAGCCCTTTTTAGGCTGGTTGGGGCTTGCCAAAAGTACCTATGGTTCTTGGTTGAAGCGCTATGGTGTGGGTAACCGGCATAATGGCTCGATGCCCTGTAACCATTGGCTTTTGGAGACTGAAAAGCAGGCGATTGTGGCCTTCCATCACCGCAACCCCTTAGAGGGTTGTCGGCGTTTGAGTTACCTGATGCTGGATGCAAACGTGGCGGCGGCGAGTGCAAGCTCGGTGTATCGGGTGTTCAAGGCGGCGGGTGCCCTGGATAGTTGGGAGGCGCAACCGTCGAAAAAAGGTACGGGGTTTGAGCAACCGCTTTCCCAACATGACCACTGGCACACTGATGTCAGCTATATCAATATCGCAGGCACATTTTATTATTTTTGCAGCGTGCTGGATGGTTTTAGCCGCTATATTTTGAATTGGGAGCGACGTGAATCGATGAAAGAATCTGAAGTTGAAATGGTTTTGCAGAGGGCTAAAGAACGTTTCCCACAAGCTATGCCACGAGTCATCAGTGATAACGGCCCGCAGTTTATCGCCAAGGACCTTAAGGAATTCATCCGCCTGTCGTCAATGACCCATGTGCGGACATCGCCCTATTGCCCGCAAAGCAACGGGAAAATAGAGCGTTTCCATAAAAGCCTGAAGACCGAATGCGTGCGTGAACAGTCATTAAATACGCCAGAAGAGGCAAAAAAAGTGATCGCGGCTTATGTGGTCAAATACAATGAGCCGAGATTACACAGCAGTATTGGCTACGTCACGCCACTGGACAAGCTTAAGGGCGGGGATGTGGCCATATTTGCCGAACGTAAGGAGAAGTTGGCCGCAGCAAGGATAGCGAGGAAAGAAAGGTGGTGTGTAAGGTGGAATTGGCGGTTTCTCAGCCATTGGCTAGTGCCGCGTAATTCCATTGTTGGTGATGGGTCCAAGTCCAAGTCCATCTGAAGCATGACAAAGGCGTAATGCAGCTCAAAAATAAAGCCAATAAAAGTTTTGGGAAATGGATTATTTGAACAGCTCATCAGTTGTTTTCCGATAACATTAGCGGTGTAAGGATTAACGTAAACTTCCCAACTCTCAGTTATTTCTCCAGCCAATGGCAATGAATAGCTCAATTTGAAAGCGGCGGTGTTACTGCGTGGATAATGGGAGAAAGTATGTTTGGTTTGGTTTGGTTTGGCTTGGCTTGGCTGGGCATTGCCGTCTGACCTACTTGAAAAATTTCAGCTAACGGCTTGAAAATGACCTTAGCATCTGGTGTGGACACCGTTAAAAGCTTCGGATTTAATAACTCATTAATTTCAGCATGGAACACCAAAATACTGCCCGTAATTCCAAAAATTGACGCAAATAAACCTAGCAGCAAACCGAGCCATAGATGCACTTGTAACCACTGCTTGCGGCGGGTTTTAAGTCTAGATAAGCGTGTCGGCATCAACACGGGGTTAGCGTGATTTTCAAATGGTTGTTGCATATCTTCTCTTTAGATTTTTAACAGTGGTTGTTTAATCATTTTTTTGTTACTACAATGAATCTATGAAAATCGACTTTGATCCCGTGAAAAATGCCAAGAACATTCGTGAACGCGACTTGAGTTTTGAACGCGTCGCAGAATTTGATTTTATTTCAGCGACCTACCTAATAGATAATCGGCAAGACTATGGCGAAACCCGCCAAATTGCAATAGGTTATCTTAATGATCGGTTACATTTTCTTTGTTTTGTACCCATTCATGATGGCATTCGTGTCGTCAGTTTTCGTAAAGCCAATAGTAGAGAGGCTAAAAAATATGATAAACCCATTGCCCTTAACTGACGATGACGGAGAAGTCCGCGAACTGACGGAAGAGGACTTCAAAAACGCCATGCCATTCTCAGCCTTGCCAGAATCATTACAAACCACCCTTTTAAGCCTGAAAGGGCGCGGTAAACAACAAACGCCCACCAAAGTATCCACCACCGTGCGTTTTGACCGCGAGGTGCTTGACGCTTTTCGCACCACCGGACAGGGTTGGCAAACCCGCATGAACGACGCATTGAAAGAATGGCTAAAAGAACATGCGGTTTGATGTTGTGTGTTGGGTTGCGAAAAGCATGCAACCCAACCTACGCGACTACATTCATCCGCCGTAAAGACGTAATAGGAAGCCATGATTTTAGGTGTTTATATCAATTTTATTGAGTTACAACACTGGACTGCTGTAAAAAGTAATCCAGTGTGATTGGAAGTTTTTAGTACTCCAGTTTGATCGAACCCATTACCGATAATGGCTCAGCCGGTAAATTAGTCCTGCGGCTTCTTAAATTATAATATTCCTCATCATTCACATGGCGAATTCAACTCTGAAGTGCAATTCTAGTATTCATGCAGCCTCTCGCATATTTTCGCCAAAAAATACCGCATGAGGCGTTCTATAGTTGAGTGTTTTCCGGGGGCGATGGTTGAGTTTTTTCAT
>JABFRM010000250.1 GCA_013141155.1 Methylococcaceae bacterium
ATCCCAATGGATTGGCTTGGGAGCCAATAAGCCGCGTATTGTTGACGGTGGTCAACGAGCGCGATGAAATTGGCAGTGATCTCGTGCCAGATTATCTGACTTCAGTACCGGACGGCAGTTTTTTTGGCTGGCCTTATAGCTACTTTGGGCAGCATGTGGATGAGCGTGTGCAGCCGCAACGACCTGACTTGGTTGCCAACGCTCGCGTGCCAGATTATGCACTGGGTACGCACACCGCTTCACTCGGTTTGGTTTTTTCCAAAAGCCCCGCTTGGCCTGCGCCCTTTAACAATGGTGTTTTTATTGGTCAGCATGGATCATGGAATCGCGAACCCCGCAGCGGCTATCGGGTGATTTTTGTGCCGTACAAAAATGGCAAACCTTTTGGTGCGCCGATTGAAGTGTTGACTGGCTTTGTGAGTGACGAGGGCGAAGCGTCGGGCAGACCCGTGGGCGTGGCACTCGACAAACAAGCGGCATTGTTGGTTGCAGATGATGTAGGCAACAAGGTTTGGCGGGTGACGGCGTTGACAACAAAGGTACAAAATTAGTGCATCAACAGAGTATTTGATCCTTAATCCACAAAAATAGACATCATGAAAAACCCTGAAGCACTCGCCAAAAAACTGTTTGGCATACCTTATGAAGCATTGGACGACCTTGCCAAGCATGTCACCCATCATATTGCTGGGCGAGAGCCTATCGCCAGAAATACGGAAACAGAATTTGCGGCCAAAACCACTTTTGGGCAACGGGCAGCCGATGCGGTGGCGACTTTTGGGGGTTCATGGACCTTTATCTCGCTTTTTGCCGCCATCATGGTGGTGTGGATTGGCTTGAATTCGTTCATCTTAATCAAGTACAACAAAAGTTTTGACCCTTATCCGTATATTTTGCTCAACCTGTTCCTGTCCATGTTGGCGGCTATTCAAGCGCCCATTATCTTGATGTCGCAAAATCGACAAGCAGAAAAAGATCGACTTAATGCGGAACATGATTATGAAGTCAATTTAAAAGCCGAACTTGAAATCATGCTGCTGCACGAGAAAATAGATCTGTTAAGGGAAGGGCAATGGGGTGAGTTAGTGGTGATGCAAAAAGAACAACTTAGATTATTAGAGGATTTACTGGAAAAAAGGAGTGCGATTGAACGCTAATATAGATAACACCATTGCCTTCGGTGGCATAACGGTAGTGTTTACGAAATGGATTGGCGTTAAGATAAATTAAAAAGTGGATACGTTTCTTAATGCCTCCCCAGCCGCAGCTCGGTCGCCAATATCGCCTGGGTCGTCTGCAACACGGTGTCAGGGTTCAGGCTGATCGAGTCAATGTCGATCTCCACTAAAAATTCCGCCATCTCAGGATAATCTGAAGGTGCTTGCCCGCACAGACCGATGTGGCGGTGGTTGCGGTGTGCGCCCGTGACTGCAAGGCGGATCATCTCTTTAACACCCGGATCACGTTCGTCAAAATCATCGCTCACAATGGCAGAATCGCGATCAACCCCTAAAGTCAATTGGGTAAGGTCGTTAGAGCCAATGGAAAAGCCGTCAAAACACTGCGCGAAGGCATCCATCTGGATGACGTTATTGGGGATTTCGCACATCACATACACCTGCAAGCCGTTTTCGCCGCGTTTCAGGCCATGTTTTGTCATTGCTTCAAGCACACTTTCGGCTTCTGGCACCCGGCGGCAGAAAGGGATCATCAAGATGACATTGGTGAAACCCATGTCGTCCCGCACCCGTTTCATTGCCGCACATTCCAGCGCAAAACCTTCCGAGTATGCGGGATGGATATAGCGCGAAGCCCCGCGAAAGCCGATCATCGGATTCGCCTCTTCAAATTCAAAATCCTTGCCGCCCAGCAATGCCGCATATTCATTAGTCTTAAAGTCAGACATCCTGACGATGACCGGTTTTGGATAAAACGCAGCGGCTATAGTGGCTACGCCTTCGGAAAGCCGTTCGATAAAGAAATCTGCTGGTTTGGCATAGTTGCGGGTGAGTTGCTTAAGTTGTGTCAATACACCGCTATTTTGCACCCGTTCAGGATGGATCAGCGCCATAGGGTGTGCTTTGATGTACTCGGCGATAATAAATTCCATTCGCGCCAAGCCTACGCCATCGTTCGGCAGGAAGGAAGTCTTAAACGCCAGCTCAGGGTTGCCGATATTGAGCATGATCTTGGTTTTTGGGCGCTTCAGGCCAGTCAAGTCGGTGGTGTTCAGTTCAAAATCAAGAATACCTAAGTAAACCTTGCCCACATCGCCTTCGGAACAAGAAACGGTAACAGGTGAATTAGTGGGAATGGCGGTAGTGGCATTTTCACAGCCAATCACTGCGGGTACACCGAGTTCGCGGGCGATAATCGCCGCATGGCAGGTGCGCCCGCCGCGATTGGTGACGATGGCGGAAGCGATTTTCATCACCGGTTCCCAATCGGGGGTGGTGATGTCGGCAATCAGCACGTCGCCGGGCTTGAAGTCGTTCAACTGGGAGAGGTGTTCGATAATGCGCGCAGTGCCAGTGGCAATCTTGCTGCCCACCGCATGGCCGACGGCAATTGGCTCGCCGTGGGCTTTTAGGCTATAGTTTTCCATGATCATATTGTTGCGCTGCGACACCACGGTTTCAGGCCGCGCCTGCACGATGTACAGCTTGCCGTCCACACCGTCTTTCGCCCATTCCATGTCCATCGGTCTGGGTTGTTCTGCTTTGGCGCTGTAATGATTTTCGATTTTGATGGCGTAATCCGCCAAGGTCAGCACGTCCTGATCCGAGATACAAAAACGGTTGCGCTCTTCCTCGGAAGTGACGATGTTTTTGGTCGGCTCGCGAGTGCGGCCGTCGCTGTAGACCATCTTGATTTTCTTCGCGCCCAGCGTCCGTTTTAGCACTGCGCGGAAGCCTTGCCCAAAGGTTGGTTTATGCACGTAAAACTCGTCGGGATCGACCGCGCCCTGTACGACGTTTTCACCTAAGCCGTAAGCGCCGGTGATGAAGATGACCTGTTCAAACCCAGATTCGGTATCCAAAGAAAACATCACGCCGCTGGCGTCTAAGTCAGAGCGCACCATTTTCATGATGCCGATCGACAGCCCCAGCTTGAAATGATCAAAGCCTTGGTCAACACGGTAATGGATGGCGCGGTCTGTGAACAAGCTGGCAAAGCAGCGTTTGCAGGCTTCCAGCAATGACTGCTCGCCTCGGATATTGAGAAAAGTGTCCTGTTGCCCCGCAAAGCTGGCGGTGGGTAAGTCTTCAGCGGTTGCGGAGCTGCGTACGGCTAAGCTTAAGCTGTCGCCGTACTGCTGTTGCAGCTTTTTATACGCCGCCAAGATTTGTTGTTCCAGCAACGGCGGGATAGGTGCGGCATAGATGATTTCCCTGGATTTGCGGGCGCGTTGTGCCAGATCAGCCATGTTAGCAGGATCAAGATCGTCCAAAGCTTGATGCAATTCATCCCAAGCATGGGCTGCATCCAACATGTAGCGATAGCCTTCGGCGGTAATGGCAAAACCGTTGGGAATATTGATGCCTTGTGGGATTAGTGCACGGTACATTTCGCCCAAAGAGGCGTTTTTACCGCCCACTAAAGGGATGTCGTCGAGTTTAAGCTCATCGAACCAGCGAATATAGTTTATTTGTGCGGACATAGCGGTTCTCCATGAATAGGGCGATGCTTAAAAAGTAATACGTTCACCCGCCTTAGGGATATTGGCTTGCCAGCCTTGACGGTTAAAACAGGTTTGTAGCGACAACGCCGCATTCTTTTCACCGTGGATCAGATACAAACTCGGCTTCGGCTCTTTAAAGTGACCCGCCCATTGCAAAAGTTGGCTTTGGTCAGCATGGGCGCTTAACGCCCCTAAGGTATGAATATGCGCCGCCACATTCACTTCAGCACCTAGAATTTTCAGCACTTTTTTATTGCCGTCCACCAGCATACGCCCCAAGGTGCCTTGTGCCTGGAAGCCCGCGATAATAATGTGGGCTTCACGTCGCCAGAGGTTGTATTTAAGGTGATGGCGGATGCGTCCTCCATTGCACATGCCGCTGCCCGCGATAATAATGACCCCGCCGTTGATGCGGTTGACTGCCATAGATTCTTCCGCCGTTTCGGAGAACAACAAGCCTTGTAGCCAAGCTTGCCAGCCATGTGGGGCTTTTTTAGTTAATTCAGGGTCGTCGATGTTAAACAAGTGCGTATGCTGTGCATAAATCTTGCTGGCACTGATCGCCATCGGGCTGTCCAAATAAATCTGCCGTTGCGGCACATCGCCTTGGCGCTGGAGCTTGCCCAGCCAATAAATCAAGTCTTGCGTTCGACCCACCGCAAAAGCGGGGATGATTACATTGCCGCCGCTTTGTGCCGCTTCAGCCAAGGCTTCTTTCAATTCCAGTAAGGTGTTTTCCAAAGGCTTGTGGTCGCGATCGCCGTAGGTGGATTCCAAAAGCAAAACATCGGCATCAGTGATGATCTCAGGATCGCGCAACAGTGGTGAGTTTGGGTTGCCCAAGTCGCCAGAAAACACCAAGGTCTTAGATTCCGCCCCATCTTGGATGACCAGCCGCACGATGGATGATCCCAAGATATGCCCAGCTTCATGGAAAGTAACGCTGATGTCGGACAGGATGGCGGTGGGCATTTTATAAGCAACAGCGACTCTTAATTTCAGTAAAGCTTCTACATCTTCGAGGTCATATAGAGGCTCTAGCAGGGCTTTACCGGCACGTTCGCGGCGCTTGTTCTCCCATTCGGTGTCTTTTAGTTGCAGATGTGCCGCATCTTTAAGCATCAAATCCAGCAGCGGGAAGCTGGCTTCGGTTAAAAATACCTTGCCGTTAAAGCCTTCTTTAACCAGCTTAGGCAAGCGTCCGCAATGATCTAAATGCGCGTGGGATAACACTACCGCATCAATCTGAGCCGGATTAAACGGGAATTCAACAATATTTTGCCGCTCAGTTTCTTTTGAACCTTGAAACATTCCGCAATCCAGCAGGATGCGATGCTTTCCGGTTTCCAGTAAATAACAAGACCCCGTGACTTGTCCGGTGGCACCTAAAAAAGTGAGATTGATCATGGTTTGCTCCAATCGTTTATGTGAGTATCGCTGTTAGAGAGGATGCTTGCAAGCATTAGTTTTGCTCTTAAATCAGCGATTGCTGCGTAACATCAGTTTATAAGTATTTTTGCGGGCAAAACCATTCCGCATTCAACCGTTAGTTGCATTAACCCCCTGAAAAGTTGCATAATCGGCACCTTTTTATGCCACACAAGCATTTGCTATGGATTTCAATCTAATTAATACTGATGGTCATGCGCGACGCGGGCAATTAACTTTTGCGCGAGGGGTGGTGGAAACGCCGGTATTTATGCCGGTAGGCACTTATGGTGCGGTAAAATCCTTAACGCCGGAAGAGCTAATCACGGTGGGTGCAGAAATTATTTTAGGCAATACTTTCCATCTCATGCTCAGGCCCACCACCGAAGTAATCAAGGCGCATGGTGATTTGCATGATTTTATCCACTGGGATAAACCCATTTTGACGGATTCTGGCGGTTTTCAAGTATTCAGTTTAGGGGCGTTACGGAAAATTACTGAGCAGGGCGTCACTTTTAAATCACCCATTAACGGCAGCAAGATATTCATGGGGCCAGAAGAATCCATGCAGGTGCAACGCGATTTAGGCGCTGATATTGTGATGATTTTTGATGAGTGTACGCCGTATCCTGCTACACCGAAAGAAGCAGCCGATTCAATGCACCTGTCCTTACGCTGGGCTAAGCGCAGTAAACAAGCGCATGGCGACAATCCCGCCGCTTTATTTGGTATCGTGCAAGGCGGGATGTATGCTGATTTACGCCAGGAATCGGTAGCCGGATTGACCGAAATAGGCTTTGATGGTTACGCGATTGGCGGCTTGTCAGTGGGGGAACCTAAACATGAAATGCTAGCCACGTTAGACGCCGTACATCCGATGCTGCCAGTAGACAAACCCCGTTATTTGATGGGCGTCGGGACACCGGAAGATTTGGTGGAGGCGGTGCGGCGCGGTATTGATATGTTTGATTGCGTGATGCCGACCCGCAATGCCCGCAATGGACATTTATTTACGCGTTTTGGGGTCATTAAAATTCGTAACAGCCAGTATCAGTTCGATAGCAAGCCTTTGGATGAAGAATGTACGTGTTATACCTGCCAAAACTATTCGCGCGCTTATTTAAGGCATTTGGATCGCTGTGGGGAAATGCTGGGGTCGCGATTAAATACTATCCATAACTTGCACTATTATTTGTCGCTGATGCAAGGCTTGCGCGATGCGATCGCCGCCCAAAAACTGCCTGACTTTGTCAAGCAATTTTATCAACTCCGCGATAAAGCAGTTCCAGTTGTGGCATAATACGCAATTTTTCAGTAACCATAATAATAAGTCGAGGAAAATATGAGTTTCTTTATTTCTGACGCCGCAGCCGCAGCGCCTGCTGCACAGCAACCCGGCATAGAAGGCATGCTATTTCCGCTGGCTATCCTGTTGGCTTTTTACTTTTTGTTTTTACGTCCGCAGTCTAAACGTGCCAAAGAGCAAAAAGAAATGCTGGCGGCTTTAAGCAAAGGTACCGAAGTCGTAACGACTGGCGGAGTGTTGGGAAAAGTCGCTGAGGTTGATGAAAACTTTGTATGTCTTGAAATATCAGATGGAATTTTCGTACAGGTACAACGGCATGCGATTGCAACATTAATGCCTAAAGGCACTTATAAAGCCTTACAAAAAAAGCCGAAAACGCTTTAGTTTTTATCCTCTAGCCAGTTTATAGCCTTTTATGATTTTTTTAAGAGGCTGTATGCGATTTTATTGTTTGGAACAAAAATGCAAAACCATTTCCCCTTTTGGAAAAATTGTCTGATTTTAATCGCATTTGCGATTGCAACTTTTTATGCCATACCGAATTTATTTGGTGAAGATCCCTCGGTACAGTTGACTTCTTCGACGTCAATTCCCTTTGAACAACCACAAGTTGAGCAAATTAAAAGTACGCTCACTACGGCTGGATTAACGACTAAAGCGCTTGAGTTTGCGAAAGGTCAGGTGCTGGTGCGCTTTAATAATACCCAGGATCAATTGAAAGCGGCTGATTTGCTTAGAGATACCCTGGAAAATAAAGCCACAGTGGCTTTAAATTTGGCACCTTCAACCCCAGCATGGCTGCGGGCATTAGGTGCAGGCCCCATGTATTTGGGTTTGGATTTACGCGGCGGAGTGCATTTTCTGTTAGAAGTGGATATTCCGGCGGCCATTAAACAGGCAGAAGAGCGTAATATCGGCGATTTGCGTTTAGCGTTGCGCGAAGCGAAAATCCATTATCAATCAGTTACTAAAGAAAGCAATGCCATTAAAATCAAGCTGAATAATGAGGCTGAAACCGCCGCAACCTCAGTCTTGTTAGAAAAAGATTTTCGTAATTTGACGGCTTTAAAGTCGTCGGAAGCAAATGTCCTATTACTGGCCTTGTCTGATTTGGAACAGAAAGAAATCAAGCGTTTTGCCATTTCTCAAAATATGACTACCTTGCGCAATCGGGTGAATGAATTGGGGGTTGCGGAGCCGATTATTCAGCAACAGGGCGAAAACCGTATCGTGGTGCAATTGCCTGGCGTGCAAGATACTGCCAAGGCCAAAGAAATTTTGGGTACGACCGCAACTTTGGAATATCGTTTAGTCGATACCGAGCATGACGTGCAAAAAGCGGTAGCGGGGCAAGTGCCAATCGGTAGTCATTTGTATCTTGAAAAAAATGGTAACCCCATTTTGCTGGATCGCAAAGTCATTGTCACCGGTGATCAAATTGTCGATGCCTCTTCCGGTGCCGATCAGGATGGACGGCCTTCGGTTAATATTTCCTTGAATGGCGTAGGTGCTGCCAAAATGGGTAAAATGACTCAGGTGAGTGTCGGCAAACCCATGGCCGTGGTTTTTATTGAATATAAAACCGAAACCAAAATCGTCGATGGCAAAAAAGTCCATCATAAAGAGAAAGTTGAAAAAGTCATTAGTGTGGCAACTATTCAAGGCGTCTTTAGTAAACGCTTTCAAACCACTGGTTTGGACAGTCCAGCAGAAGCGCATAATCTTGCCTTATTGTTAAGGGCGGGTGCGTTAGCGGCACCCGTGGATATTGTTGAAGAGCGCACGGTAGGGCCAAGTTTGGGGCAGGACAATATTGATAAGGGCATGTTATCGTTTGTGGTTGGGTTTGGCCTAGTCGTTTTGTTCATGATTATTTATTATAAACTGTTTGGCGTGATTGCTAATATTGCCTTGGCTTTTAACGTCGTTATTATCATCGCAGTGTTATCGTTATTACAAGCGACGTTAACCTTGCCAGGTATTGCGGGGATAATTTTGACGGTAGGGATGTCTGTGGATGCCAACGTATTGATTTTTGAACGGATTAAGGAAGAGCTTCGCGCGGGTATTTCGCCGCAAACCGCTATTTATTTGGGTTTTGAAAAAGCCTTTGCGACCATTTTCGACTCTAACCTTACAACGTTGTTGGTGGCGGTGATGTTATTTGCCTTCGGTACCGGCCCTGTTAAGGGTTTTGCGGTGACTTTATCTATTGGGATTATATCGTCGATGTTTACCGCGATTACCGGCACGCGGATGATTGTGAACTGGATATACGGCCATCGTCAGGTTGAAAAGCTGTCTATTTAACACAGGTGAGTGTTGGAAGGTTACAGAAACCTTTCGGACTAAAAATTACACTTTATTTGAAGATTAAAACATGTTGAAGCATTCTATAGATTTTTTGGGTAATCGTAAGATAGCGCTGACCATATCCAGCATATTGATTATTATCTCATTGATTTCATTCTTTACCCGTGGCTTGCAGTTAGGTATTGATTTTACTGGTGGCACCTTAATTGAAGTTGGGTATAAACAGGCGGCAGATTTGCCGTTACTGCGGACATCTTTGGATGAGGCAGGCCTGGCCGATGCGACGGTGCAGTATTTTGGCTCGACCAAAGATGTATTGATTCGCTTGAAGCCACAGGAAGGGGTAAGCAATAAAGAATTAAGCACCAAGGTACTGGACACTATCAATAAAAAATCCCCAGAAGCCGCCGATCTACGGCGTGTTGAGTTTGTAGGGCCGCAGGTCGGCGATGATTTAACGCAAGATGGCTTTTTGGCGTTACTGTACTCGATGATCGGTATTTTGATTTATGTCGCGTGGCGGTTTGAGTTTAAATTTTCAATTAGCTCGGTGATTGCCTTGATACACGATGTCATTATCACCCTGGGATTGTTTTCGGTGTTGCAATTGGAGTTCGACTTAACGGTATTGGCAGCAATATTGGCACTGATCGGTTATTCATTAAACGATACCATTGTGGTGTTCGATAGGATTCGTGAGAATTTTAGATTACTCGCGAATACAACCACCGAAGAAATTATGAATATTTCGCTGAATGAAACCCTCAGCAGAACCATTATGACCTCTTTTACCGTCATCTTGGTGTTGCTGTCGTTGGTATTGCTAGGCGGAGAAGTGATTCACAATTTTGCCATTGCGCTGCTGTTCGGTATCGTCATCGGTACTTATTCCTCTATTTTTGTCGCCAGCCCGATGGCGTTAATCTTGGGTGTGAGTCCACAAGATTTGATGGTGCCAGTTAAGGAAGGCATTGATTTTGACGGTATGCCGTAACGAGCTAGGTCCTGTATTGATAAAGTTGACCTCAGTGACCCCAGCCAATAAGTACACCACTAAGCGGGCGGGGTTACAAACCCCAACCCGCTCCGGGTAACGCCGTCATTCCGGCATGGATTCCAACCATTGCATAAGCTTAAGCGACTATTTTCAATGATGTAACTGATGTTACACGGATTGGTCGGAAGTCGGGCTTCAGCCCGACAGTAACCCGCCCAGCCAAACGGCATCCCATAAGAAATAATCGCCAACCCGTTTAACCTAGAAACCGTAGCTGAGCCATGCAAATCCCGTTCAACCCTTCGACAGGCTCTCAGCAACTGCTCCTGCGTTGCCCTGCATCCATGCAGTCGAGGGCGAACAGGGTTTGTATGGTTCACCAAATGGGTGAGCGTGAAGGAATCCGCTCATGCTCCGACTAAGCTCAGCATTTATGCCCTGCTGTTTAGGGTACGAACGGATTCCTTCACACCCAACTGATTTTTTTAGGTTTAAGCACGCTTGCCCGCAGCGGATTTTCCACAATATTGCGCCATTTTTTGCATGTCTTCATCTTTACGCACCGCAGGGTCAAGATAATATGTCGGGTTAAAACCCGACTTCCAATCTGCGTAACATCAGTGATGTAATCCGCGTAACATCCGTCAGAACCTCTATCGAGTTCGGCTTTACGGACTTACATTCAATAACCTATAGGGGAATGCTGTCATTTTCTGTTGTGCTTTTATGGTTAAGATTAAACGTCAACATAACTCCTGATTAGCAAGATGCCTCAGCCTACCGTCATACTGGCAGGGATGCCAGTATCCAGTCACATGGATGTGAGTGTATGACTTAGCATAGGGCTTAAGTCGAGCGCAATGTATCTGGATTGTACCGCCCCTGGTTCTGGATTCCGGCATCCCTGCCGGAATGACGGTTTTTTTTGACGTTAGCTGAAGCATCTTGTTAATCAGGGCATAACTTGGCTAATCAGGATAAATTTTATGAGAACTGCGGCTCACTCTTGTAATTTTTTTCTTTTGAACTATATTTTTATTTTTACTCACAAGCAAGCGGAATAAATATGGATTTTAAAAGCAAACTCTTTGGCGTACAACAAATTGACCCTGATACCATCATTACTTTCCCTAAAGGTATTCCCGGTTTTGAAGCGCAAACACGCTATAAACTGTTTCATCAAGAAGGCAGTCATATTGTTTATTGGTTACAATGTCTTGATGATGCCGATTTGGTCTTTTCAGTTGCTAGCCATGCACACTTCAATCTTAACTACAATTTTGTATTGACGCCAGAAGAGCAAGCCTTGCTAAAGTTGGACAATTTGGAAGATATTTTGATATTGCTGTTGCTGCAAAAAGATGAGTTGGATAAGCCGACTGTTAAAGGTTCCATCAAGGCGCCGATCATTATTAACAGCGCGGAACGTCTTGGTATGCAAAAAATATTGCTTGAAGTTGAGCAAAGCATCACCTTAACTGAAAAACATAATGCCATTGAGTTAACCGAGCTTTAAAGCGGACCTCAGCAGCCGGCGCAGTATCCCCCTTAACCCCTGCGTCGGTTGTCTGACTTAACAATATCCAATCAAGCCATTTGCACTGGAATTGCGTTGCTGGAACGAATGACCTCGTTATTTTGGTTAAAATACACCAAAGAGGGTTTATGGGTTTCCAGCTCTGCTTCGTGCAAAATGCAATAAGTGCAAATAATCACCACATCGCCAACAGCTGCCAGCCTAGCTGCTGCGCCATTTACTGAAATAATCCTAGAACCTTCTTCGGCACGAATGGCATAAGTGGTAAAACGCGCGCCATTATTCACATTGTAAATTTGTATTTGTTCATATTCTCTGATGCCAGCAAGATCTAAAACCTTACCATCAATGGCACAAGAGCCTTCGTAACCTAATTCGGAATGCGTTACGCTAGGTCGGTGAAGTTTTGCTTTAAGCATTGTCGTTTGCATAATAAAAACAATATAAAATTTTATAGGCGTGCATTATGCCTTAAATTGTCTGCGTCTTCAAACGCAACCCTTGCACTCAAATACTCATAACGTATTAATATTATCATCATAATGATTTAGGTATCTTTTTTTGGAAGAATAGGCGGGGAAGTAAATGGCACCGTCAATTCCTTTTTTAAAAAAAGCCACCCATTAATGGTTGCCTGCAATCATCTTGTTGGAATGTTTAGCCCCGCAAAAGTTCACTCCCCTTTAAGTTTAAAAGCAGCCTTAAGTGTATTACGCTGTAACTGAGGTGCAAGCAATTGCATAAACGCCAACATATATTCACGTAAATAAGCATCTCGACGCACGCCAATGTAAGTAGTGCTCGCGGGAAATAAATGACTGGCATCCAGGATGCTCAAATGACTATCGCGTTCTGGATCATAAGCCATTGTCGCCAGCAAACCAATACCCAGCCCCAGACTGACATAGGTTTTAATGACATCCGCGTCAATCGCAGTGAGTACCACATTGGGCGCTAATCCTGCTTCACTAAACACCTTGCTAACCACAGAACCGCCAGTAAACGCAAAATCATAAGTAATTAACGGATAGCGGGTAATTTTTTCCAGTGTCAGTGGTACGTCGGTCAGCAACGGATGTCCGTGTCGCGCAATCACGCAGCGATTCCATTGATAACAAGGCAGGCAGAGCAACTTGTCATAACTACTAATCGTTTCCGTCGCAATACCAATATCTGCTTCGCCACTGACCACCTGATCAGCAACTTGCGTGGGATTACCTTGATGAATATTCAGCTTAACCGAGGGATATTGCTGCATAAAAGTTTTTACCGCGGTGGGTAATAAATACCGTGCCTGGGTATGCGTAGCGGCGACTGTCAGTGTGCCACAATCCTGTTGCGTAAAATCTTCACCCACGCGTTTAATATTGGTGACCTCGCGCAACACCTGTTCAGCCAAGCCCAAAATAATTGTACCAGGCTCAGTAACGCCCACCAATCGCTTACCGCTACGCCGGAAAATTTGTAATTTAAGCTCTTCTTCCAGTAACTGAATTTGCTTGCTGACACCTGATTGTGAGGTATGTAAAATGTCTGCTGCCGTTGAAATGCTTAAATTTTGCCTGACCACTTCATGTATATAGCGCAATTGATGCAGTTTCATGGTTATTAGTTGAGCCGTTTTCCCTGTTTATAGATAGTATAAGCATAGCACATCCTGTTATTTGATAAATCCAAGGGGGGCTCAACATGTAACAGCGGCTTATTCGGTATGCTGATGTTTAGCAATCCCCTTAAACAGACTGAGTTTTTTAACCCTAGGAGGTTAACATGGTTTTTTTATTTATAGCTTTAGCAATGTGTTTAATCATTGGCAGCGCGTTAATATTACTGCGTACCGCGAATATGCACAAAGCCCCTGAAAACGTCAAGGCGCAGCCTTATCAGGATGAGGATGACTAAGCTGGCGATACTTTTAAAGTAAATGTCACCGGGCCATCATTGACCAAACTGACTTGCATGTCGGCACCAAATTGACCAAACGCCACAGTAGGGTAATTTTCACGCGCCTGTTGTGAGAAATAATCGAACAATATTAAGCCCTGCGCAGGGCTTGCAGCATAAGTAAAGCTGGGGCGGTTACCTTTTTGGGTATCGGCAGCCAGGGTAAATTGTGGCACAAGCAATAAGCCACCTTTGATGTCCCGCAGGCTTAAATTCATTTTGCCCTCAGCATCCGCAAAAATCCGGTAGCTAAGGATGCGCTCCAGCAAGCGCCGCGCTTCTTTTTCGGTATCGCGCGGCTCTACGGCAACTAGCGCCAATATGCCTTGATGAATGGCACCGATGTCTTTCTCTGCAACAGTCACTTTCGCGGACGTTACCCGCTGTATAATACTGATCATGGTCTTAAAAACGGTTGGCGTTATTTGCAAGCGTTGCATTATAACCAATCATTGATTCAATGCTGTTTCATCCTACCCAAACGCTTAAATTTTAAGAATCCATTCGCCGATGCGCTATCCTGTTATCACTCGCTTTTTTTGCATTTTACTCAGCTTTACCGCGACGCCGGTTTTCAGCGAAAATCTGATCTACCAATGGATTGAACAGAATAAAACCTTTTTCTCTGACCGTCCCCATGCGGATGCCCGCGTCATCACCTTGCCGGAAACCCAGAGCCACTATAAGGTTAAACGGGTGGTTGATGGCGATACGGTGCTATTGGATGACGGCACCAAAGTCAGGTTATTAGGCATTAACACCCCAGAGCTGGCTAACCGTCATCAATCGGCTGAAGCAGGCGGGAAACGTGCGAAACAATGGCTAACCGAGCAATTGCAAGGTGAAACGGTGCGTTTGGAAACCGATGTTGAAAAAACCGACAAATATGGCCGCACCCTCGCGCATCTCTTTACCGATGCCGATGTACATGTTAATGCGCAATTAGTGCGCTTGGGATTGGCGGCGGTAAGCCTGTATCCGCCTAATTTAAAATATGCTGATAGCCTAATCGCCGCAGAAGCCGTCGCTGAAAAACAACGATTGGGGCTGTGGAATGACGCCGCTTACGCGCTAAAACCCCTTGGCCAGCTTAACCCAGATAATCAACAAGGCTGGCAACGTATAACCGGCGTGGTAAAAAACCTACGCCAAAGCCGCCAGTATTATTATCTGGAGTTTTCCGGCAATTTCAATGCCCGCATCCATCGCAGCAATGCGCATTTATTCCCTGACTTCAGCACGTATGTCGGTCAAGCGGTTGAAGTGCGCGGCTGGATCAATCGGCAACAGGGACAATTGTCGATGTTGATTCGCCATCCCGATGCGCTTCGGCTTTAAAATAAGCTTGCTTGCTTGACAGCCGCACTACAAAAATCCACCATTTACACTTGCGTTCAGCATGCAATCAAAATGCTGAGTATTTTTATTTTTTGAAGCGTTTACATCATTAACCCAACACCATGTCACAAGCCAATTCAACTACTGCCATTTTCTACGCTTTTTCTGCCAATTTAGTCATTGCCCTTGCTAAAACCGGTGCCGCACTTTATACCGGCTCAGGCTCGTTAATTGCTGAAGCCATTCACTCTTTTGCCGATTGTGGCAATCAAGTATTGCTCTATATCGGCATGCAACGCGCTACTAAGGAAGCCACCCAAAAACACCCGATGGGCTTTGGGAGGGAGTCTTATATTTGGTCAATGATGGTGGCAATCATTTTATTTTCAGTCGGCGGCATGTTTTCTATCCATGAAGGCTGGCAACGTTACAACGAACCACAATCGGTGGAAAATGCCACGATGGCACTCATTATTTTAGGCGTTGCGGTGGTGATGGAATGTTTTTCGCTAAAAGGTGCGCTCAGTGCCATGAAGGCAGAGCAGGGCAGTCGCTCATTTTGGCAATGGTTTAAAGAAACCCATTCCAGCGAACTGATGGTCATTACCGGTGAAGACATCGCCGCATTGGCAGGCTTAGTGATTGCCCTGATTATGCTGGGTCTGACCCTTGTCACCGGCAACACCCTCTTTGATGCTATCGGTTCGATGTTAATTGGTTTATTACTGATTATTGTCGCGGCGGTGATTGGCAAAGAAGTGCATTCCTTATTGATCGGCGAAACGGCGGTTGAGGTTCGCGATAAGGTGCAAGGTTATTTGGAGCAACAGCCGAGTGTGGTTCGGGTATTAAATCTCTGGGCAATTAATCACGGCGATGGCGTTATGCTGGCGGTTAAAGCCGAACTTAAACCCGACCTGCTGGTTAGTGAGGCGACAAAAATCATCAATCGCCTAGAAAAGCAAATCAAACAGGATAATACCCGTGTTAAATGGATATTTTTCGAGATTGATGATGCGGACTAACCGAGACATACGCCCATGAAAATATGCTCCTTTCTACCTGCGGCTACGTAAATGATTTACGCCTTGAATTTGCAGGACACCCTGGACGGCGTCACCTTTGAATGCGTATCTAAACCCAAAGTTGTGCGTTCGCCTATTGAAGGCAACACCTTAAGAAAACATCAAGCACCACGCTGGTGGATGGCATTGAATTGTTGGCGGCCTTGTTTCATCCCAGTTTATTTGCAGTGCCTGCTAAGCTTAAGCAGCAGTGCATGCTTTTATCGTCTGCTGCATAATGTCTGACACCGGTGATGTAACGCTATTTGCGCCGATTAAACAAAAACAGTGTGCCAACTGTGGTGTGCTGTTTGCGTGTGGTCAAACCGAACCGAATGGTGCTTGCTGGTGCAACAATGTTCCGGCAGTTTTAGCACCTGACCCTGCAAAAAACTGCCTGTGTCGGGTTTGTTTAAAAGCTTATGTAATTGAACTGTAAGTGATCGCTTTAGTAATTGCCGCAATTGTTTTGTCTGTGCTTAGCTTAAGTGTTGACATGTTCGATACTGTCCGTAAGTGCGATTAAACACGCTTTGCCGAATTGGTTAAAGCAAATTTTTGCGGACAAAAATAATGGCTCTTTAGCTTTCGATCATATCGAGTTATCATTTAGCGTTATGGCGCTAACACGACACACTATGACCACTCTTTCAGATGTTACCATTATCGGTGGCGGTATTATCGGTCTACTGACCGCCCGTGAATGTCTGTTGGCGGGGCTAAGTGTCACGGTAATGGATAAAGGCCAAATGGGGCAGGAATCATCATGGGCGGGCGGTGGGATTTTATTGCCGCTTTATCCTTGGCGACAAGCTGAGGCGATTTCGCAATTGGTTATGCACAGTTTAACGCTTTATCCCGCTCTAATTGAAGAGTTGAATATTGCTAGCGGTATTGACCCTGAGTGTGTGGTCAGTGGCATGTTGATTACTAAGAATCCAGATATTGAAGCAGCCTTGGCGTGGTGTACAGAACATGCGATAGCTAATAGTACCCCGCCTGAAAGCTTAATTGCCAGCTTAACGACTGCGGCACTTAATCCTTTGTGGTTACCCGAAATTAGACAAGTGCGTAATCCGCGCCTGTTGCAAGCCGTGCAGGCGGATTTAAAGCTTAAAGGTGTAAGCTTTATCACCGATTGCGAACTTATTGATCTACAGGTGCAGCAGCGGCGTGTCCAGTCGATTTTCACGACGACTGGGCGTTATGCGGTTAAGACGGTCATATTGACCACTGGCGCTTGGACGGGTGGTTTATGGCAGCGATTGTTTCCTGTGCAAACTTTCTCTCCCCCTATTATTCATCCCATTAAAGGCCAGATGTTGTTGTTTGATACCAAGCCTAAAATGCTATTGCCGATAGTGCTTGATGAGGCGCATTATTTAATTCCCCGGCTTGATGGCAAAATTCTGGTGGGTAGCACGGTTGAGCGTTGTGATTTTAATAAAAACACTGATACGGAAACTAAAGCGCAATTAACCGATTTTGCGCAGCAGTTATTTCCCGCATTACGACAGTATCCGATCATTAATCATTGGGCGGGATTGCGTCCTGGTACTGAGCAGGGTATTCCGTATATTGCGCTGCATCCTGAGCTGGAAAATCTCAGTATTAATGCCGGGCATTTCAGAAACGGCTTGGCTATGGCGCCGGCTTCTGCACAATTATTAGTCGATTTGCTGTTAAAGCGAGCGCCCAAAATTGCCTTAGACCCTTATCAATTTAACTGCCCCCATTAATCATGAATCTTTACCCTTTATTACGCCCCGCGCTATTTACCTTAGATCCTGAAGCCGCCCATGACTTTACACTTAAAGGACTAAAGCTGGCGCAACGAACGGGTGTTATTAAGCTGTTAGCCGATCAAAGCCCTGCTAAACCTGTCAAAGTAATGGGGCTGACCTTTAAAAATAAGCTGGGATTAGCAGCGGGACTGGATAAAAATGGCGATTATATTGATGCTTTGGCGGCGTTAAATTTTGGCTTTCTTGAA
>JABFRM010000251.1 GCA_013141155.1 Methylococcaceae bacterium
GGTTATTCAGTATTTGCGGGTGTGGGTGAACGTACCCGTGAAGGGAATGACTTTTACCACGAAATGACTGATTCCAACGTTATTGACAAAGTGTCGCTGGTTTACGGACAAATGAATGAGCCGCCGGGTAACCGTTTGCGCGTTGCTTTAACGGGCTTAACCATGGCAGAATATTTCCGTGACGAAGGGCGTGACGTGTTGTTTTTTGTGGACAATATTTATCGTTACACGCTGGCAGGTACCGAAGTGTCGGCGTTGTTGGGTCGTATGCCTTCTGCGGTAGGTTATCAACCGACTTTGGCGGAAGAAATGGGGGTATTGCAAGAGCGTATTACGTCCACTAAGAAGGGTTCGATCACCTCTATCCAGGCGGTTTATGTGCCTGCGGATGATTTAACCGATCCATCGCCAGCCACTACTTTCGCGCATTTGGATGCGACCGTGGTGTTGTCGCGTCAAATTGCCGAGCTAGGTATTTACCCCGCGATTGACCCACTAGATTCCACCAGTCGTCAGTTAGATCCGTTGGTGATTGGTCAAGAGCATTACGATACCGCGCGTAACGTACAAGGTATTTTGCAACGTTATAAAGAATTACGCGATATTATCGCTATTTTGGGCATGGATGAATTATCGGAAGAAGATAAGTTAACCGTTACCCGCGCGCGTAAAGTGCAACGCTTTTTATCACAACCGTTCTTTGTGGCCGAGGTCTTTACCGGTTCTCCTGGTAAATATGTTTCTTTAAAAGACACCATCGCAGGTTTTAAAGGTATTATCAACGGTGATTTTGATAATATTCCTGAGCAAGCTTTCTATATGGTAGGTACCATTGATGAAGTGCTTGAAAAAGCAGCTAAAATGAAAAGCTAATCAACACAAGGTATTAGCAATATGACCATGACCGTTCATGTAGACATAGTAAGTGCCGAGGCGCAGTTATTTTCAGGCTTGGCAGAAATGGTTTTTGCGCCGGCTGAATTAGGTGAAGTGGGCATTACACCTCGCCATGCGCCGTTTATCTCCAAGCTGAATCCAGGTGAAGTGCGGGTAAAAATAAGTAGTAGCGAAAGCCCTTCTTTTTTTGTATCAGGTGGGATGTTAGAGGTTCAACCACATAAAATAACCATTTTGGCTGACACCGCTATTCGTGCGAAAGATATTGATGAAGCTGCGGCTTTAGAAGCTAAAATGAAAGCTGAAGAAGCACTGAAAGATAAAACTAATAAGATGGATTATGCGACCGCGCAATCACAACTCACCGTTGCCTTAATGCAATTAAGAACTTTAGAAAGATTAAGAAAACGTGGTGGATAAGAGCAAGTGATTGTTTATTCAAAAAAGCCCGATAGCGTCTTGTGTTGTCGGGCTTTTTTTGTTTATACAGCCTTAATTTAGTATCCTAAAATAGTTAAATTGTATTTTATAAAGGGTTTTTGATGAAAATTTCGACGATTATTTTAGCAGCAGGCAAAGGGACGCGAATGCGTTCTGATAAACCCAAAGTATTACATGCAATTGCCCATAAACCACTGCTTAAGCATGTTTATGATATGAGCAGTCAATTACATGATAATACGATAACTATTGTTTATGGACATGGCGGTGATTTGCTTAAAAACACTCTTGCCGAGTTACGAGCCATTTGGACAGAACAGCGTGAGCAATTAGGCACAGGACATGCGGTGCAGCAGGCGATCCCGCAGATAGCCGACGCAGATAAGGCTCTGATTTTATATGCTGATGTTCCGTTATTAAAATTAGCAACTGTGGAGCGTCTATTAGCATTGGCAAATTCGACAACACTAGCGTTATTAACCGTAAATCTTGCCGATCCAGCCGGATACGGGCGTATTGTGCGTAATGCACAATCGCAGGTCGAAAAAATTGTGGAAGAAAAAGATGCTACGGCAAAAGAAAAAACCATACAAGAAGTTAACACAGGCATTATGGTTGTACCAGGGTTATATTTAAAAAAATGGTTGCACGCGTTAAAAAATACCAATGCCCAAGGGGAGTTTTATTTAACCGACATTATTGAAATGGCAGTTGCTGATCAGATATCCGTCGTTACGGCACAACCCGAGAATGAAGATGAAGTCTTAGGCGTTAATAACCGCGCACAATTAAACTATTTGGAACGTGCCTATCAAATGCAACAAGCGACTGCCTTAATGTCGCAAGGCGTTACCTTAATGGATGCCAGTCGTTTTGACCTGCGCGGTGAAATTTTGGCTGTCGGACAAGACGTTATCATTGATGTCAATGTGGTTTTGGAAGGCACAATCACGCTGGGCAATAATGTCCGCATTGGTGCCAACTGTTGCATCAAAAATGCGGTGATTGCGGATGATGTCGAAATATTGCCTAACTGCGTGATTGAAGACGCTGAAATTGGTGCAGGTAGTCGGGTCGGGCCTTTTGCCCGTTTACGCCCCGGAACGGTATTGGCAAAACAAGTCCATGTCGGCAACTTTGTCGAAATTAAAAAATCAACTGTGGCCCAAGGCAGTAAAGTGAATCATTTAAGCTATATTGGTGACACTACCATGGGTTGTAACGTCAATGTCGGCGCTGGAACTATCACTTGTAATTACGATGGCGTGAATAAATTTAGAACGGTGATCGAAGATAATGTCTTTATAGGTTCAAATACACAGTTGGTTGCCCCCATTACCATTGCCAAAAATGCAACATTAGGCGCAGGCTCTACGATCACCAAAGATGCGCCAGAAAATCAACTGACTTTAAGTCGAGTTAAGCAAACATCTATTGCCGGTTGGCAACGACCAGTCAAAAAGGAGTCAAACTAATGTGTGGAATTGTTGGCGCTATCGCGCAGCGCAATGTAGTCCCTATTTTGATAGAAGGCTTAAAGCGACTCGAATATCGTGGGTATGACTCTGCTGGTTTAGCGGTTATTGATAATCAAAAATTGTCGCGCAGACGGGCGTTAGGTAAAGTGGTTGGACTTGAAGCGTTGATAGAACAAGAACCCATTGAAGGATCAATAGGTATCGCACATACCCGCTGGGCGACGCATGGTAAACCCAGCACCGAAAATGCCCATCCACATATTTGTCGTGAAGAAGTGGGCGTGGTGCACAACGGTATTATTGAAAACCACGTCCAGTTACGCAATCAACAAAAAACACTGGGCTATCATTTTAGCTCAGAGACAGATACTGAAGTGATTGTTAATCAGATTCATATTGAATTACAAAAAGCTGATAATTTATTAATAGCTGTTAAAAATACGCTTAGTCAACTAGATGGCGCCTATGCGCTGGCTGTTGTGGCTCAGGACTATCCGGATCGACTGATTGTTTGTCGAAAAGGCAGTCCTTTGGTGATTGGGATTGGTATTGGTGAATGGTTCATAGCCTCGGATGTGGCGGCATTGTTGCCCGTAACACAACATTTTATTTTTTTGGAGGAAGGCGATATTGCTGAATTAACCCTCGAAAAAGTGGTTATTTATGATAAAAACAATCAGCCCGTTGAGCGTGCCAGTGTAGAA
>JABFRM010000320.1 GCA_013141155.1 Methylococcaceae bacterium
ACTACTTGACTACCTGCTGCGCCATTAAATTGCCAATGTTCTTTAGTCTCTAACGACCAATTGATTAGGCAACTGTGTTCACGCAGATCGTCAGGGATAACGGGAATGTCATTTTGCTTGAAATACTCAGGTGATCCACACACTACCAGTGGCGAACTGGCAACTTTACGCGCCACCAAACTGGTATCGTCTAGCGCCCCTAAATAAATCGCGAGATCAATGCCGTCATCAACTACATCCGGGACATTGCTTTGCAAAATTAAATCCGCATTCACTTCGGCATGTAACTTTATAAATGCCGCTACAGCACCCGCAATAT
The DNA here is from genome assembly GCA_013141155.1 of Methylococcaceae bacterium. Classification (GTDB taxonomy): domain Bacteria; phylum Pseudomonadota; class Gammaproteobacteria; order Methylococcales; family Methylomonadaceae; genus SXIZ01. The sequence continues at coordinate 320 of JABFRM010000320.1, forward strand.
GCGTAGCGCCAATCCCTGGTGGCGCACTGATTTTTAAGACCCCCCGCGCGCCAGTTTGCAGATGCGTGACTTCAGATTCCATTTCATCGACATCCAGCAATACCTGCTGACAGCGCTCCAAATAAGATGCACCGACTTCCGTCAAGCTTAAAGAGCGAGTGGTTCTGTTAAATAGACGCGTGCCTAAGCTTTGCTCTAATTGCATTATATGTTTAGTAGCCATTGCCCTAGATATACTAAGATCGCTTGCGCCACCTGCAAAACTACCGGCTTTGGCAACTTTCACAAATACCAGCATACTGGTTAATTTATCCATAGTGGTGTCATATTCCTATTGGAATTATTAAAATCAGCGAGGGAACTAAATTGCACTGCTTGCCCTAAAAACAATCAAAAGAAAAAATAATTAACGCTATATTTCTCCAAAAACCCCAGAAAAACATACTCAACCTGAAAGTAAGCTGAACAATTTAGGGCTAATTGCTAGAATTTTGCGGCTTACGTCACAAAAAACTTGACTTTAACACTGTTTACTAAAAAGAAACAATTTATTTATTCAGTGGCGCATTGTATACAAAAAAATACCTTGTATACTTCATCTCAACTTACAAGCAGACGTAATTGTCAACTAACACCACTTAATTACCAGGAAAAATTATGAATGATTTCAAAAAAGATATTGTCACGGGCTTAATGTTTATTAGCGGGATATGGAGTTTTATTTCCGGTGAATTTATATTTTCTACCGTGTTATTCGGCAGCGCTGCGCTTTATAGCAACATTGCACTTAGATCGAAACTTAACAGCTAATTTTATACTTTCATACCTCCCTCTGAGTTGTATTAACAAGTAAACATTCCTCATAGCATTTTACTTGTCCCTCCAACCTCCCAAATCTACTGATTTAGGGAGGTTTTTTTTGCCTAATGGCTACTGTGCTTAAATTCAGGCACTAATTTTTTTAAACCCGCCAAAATGACTGTGTCATCCCCCAGCTCACAAGCTGCAACCACCTCATTAAATGTTGCCATTGTAATCGGGTCGGTCTGATCAAACGCTTTTGCCAGCAATAGTTTTTCATAGCCGGTTGCAAGCAATGACTCATCGTTATAAAACAACTCCTCATGTAATTTCTCGCCCGACCTTAAGCCAATATAGGTAATTGCAATGTCAATATGCGGTTGCTTACCGCTCAATAAAATCATTTGTTCAGCCAAATAAGCGATTTTAATAGGCTGCCCCATATCCAAGACAAAAATTTCCCCACCGTCACCCACTGTCTCAGCTTTCATAATCAACTGACACGCCTCAGGAATAGTCATAAAATAGCGGCTAATATCCGGATGCGTAACCGTAACGGGGCCGCCTGCTTTAATTTGAGCGCGGAATATCGGCACGACACTTCCGGCTGAATCTAAGACATTACCAAAACGCACGGTAATAAAACGGGTGATACCCGCATGATTAAAATATTGACATAATATTTCCGCTGCCCGCTTGGTTGCGCCCATCACATTTTCAGGGTTCACCGCTTTATCGGTAGAGATCAGGATAAATCGCTCAACATTTGCTGCCATAGCCTCTTCAGCAACAACCTTGGTGCCGACAACATTATTAAAAACCGCCTGACTAATTTGCTTTTCTAACAAAGGCACATGTTTATAAGCAGCGGCATGAAAAATAACATCAGGCCTATACTGTTGGATAACTTTTTTTACCAGCCGCCTATCGGTCACATCCCCCAATACAATTTCGTACTTCAACGCGGGGAAAATACGGCTTATCTCAGCATCCAGTTCGTATAGCGAAAATTCTGACTGATCAAAAATAATCAACTGCGCTGGATTGATTCTGGCGACCTGCTTACACAGTTCCGAGCCAATAGAACCGCCGCCACCCGTCACCAGAATACACTTATCTTTTAAACTGGCTTTAATCGCTGTCCAATTCAATCGAACCGGCTCTCGCCCCAAAATATCTTTAATGGAGACATCCCTTAGACTCTCGCCGGAAACCTGGCAAGTCAGCATTTCTTTAACTGACGGTAAAGTTAAAAAAGGAATATGACAGCGCTCACAATGCTCAACAATTCTCCGCATTTGCGCATCGGTGGCCGAGGGTATAGCAATCAGTACAATGGCGATGTTGTATTGTTCAATTAACCGCGGAATATCATCAACCTGACCAACCACTCTTAAGCCCCGAATTTCGCGACGTCGCTTTGCAGGATCATCATCTACCAGTGCAATCGGAATGTATTTAGAAACGTGGTCACCTTGTAAGTCGCGCACCAACATCTCGCTGGCCACTCCTGCGCCGACAACTAATACGCGTTGCCCATCAGCTTCCTGTAGGATGCTTTCTTTCCAAAATCGATAACAAAAACGCGGCACACTCACTAGCACCAAGGACAAGAAGACATATAAGATCAGGACCGCGCCGGGCACACCTGCCAAGCCATTATATAAGCTCAGACTAAATCCAATAAAGGTAATGCCGATTAAAACCGCTTTCAGGATGCGAAATAAATCGGGTAGCGATGAAAAACGCCATACACCACGGTAAAGCCCGAACAACCAAAAGATCAGTGATTGTGTACAAACGACATACGTTTGCATACGCCAGGCGCTTGCAACAAACTCCGAGGGGATGTCGAAATTGAACCGCAACCAGTAAGCGCCCCACCAAGCGATGACAACCATAACTAAGTCATGGATAAAAATGGTCGTGCGAGAGCGGAACTTAATTTTCACCAGTTAAAAGCCTTAAATAATGCCGAACAAAATCGCAACCAAAATATTTGCAACGATTTATAATTAGTTTATTAAAAAATGAACCTCAATCTTCATTGTTCATTTCATACATAAAAATAATCCCAGAACAAATTGTATTATAACAAATAATTCAATTATTTTTCGCCTGCTTTAAGGGTGTGCGCCATATAAATAAGGGGTAAATAAGCCGACAATAAACAGGCCCAAGCATAATCGGGAAGCTTAAACGCCAGCGCCGCCAGTGGGAATAAATACCCTAAATTAACCAATATTACCCCTAGTAACACCCGTAAATGCCCTTTCGGTTGGTGCCGCTTCGCCAGCAATTGATAAGCATGCGAGCAATGCGCTTCATAGTATTTTTGGCCGCTAACTATTCGCCGCAATAAAGTAAAGCTCGCGTCAACTATAAATACAGCAAATAAAATCAAGCCAATATAAGCAAATACAATATGGGTATGGCTAAACAATACGATTAACACACCCAGCATAAAGCCGATAAAACTACTGCCGACATCCCCCATGAAAATCTTCGCGGGCGGCCAATTCCAAACCAAAAATCCCAAGCAAACGACGGCAAGACATAAGGCTAACAAGGCTAAGTTGGCATTAATATCCTGCATAAACCAGGCGAGTCCGGTCGCAACAAATATCGCTTCTGCGGCAGCAATACCATCAGTACCATCCATAAAATTAAATAAATTGAGCGTCCAAGCCAAAAACAACAGTCCTAGCGCATAACCTGACCAACCAAAATAAAGTGTTCCCAACCCTAAGGGTAAAGGCAACTTTGGCAGTCCCTGTAACAGCAGTATCGCCCATAAAGCAGCAATGCCATAGCCAAACAAGCGCCAACGGGCAGCAATATGCCGATGATCGTCCCAAAAACCAATAACCGCTACGCCCAAACTAACACTCACTAACTCGAGTTCATTGAGCATCAATCGTTTATGTAGATACAAATAAAATGCCGCTATTGTAAAAGCCAGCACACAACCTAGCCCTCCGCCTCGCGGCGTGGGATAAAGATGCGAACTGCGATGATTAGGCTCGTCCATCAAAAAGCACTGCGCATAGTAACGCACACCATAGACCAGGCCGACAGTTAATAAAAATAGCAGAAGTAACATCACCCAAATTGGCATTAAAATTTATCCTGGCAACGTCAAAAAACTGGCAACGGTTTTTGCTAGGCCTTGTGTTGCGGTAAAGGGAGGCTGCCAATCTAATAAAAGCTGCGTTTGCGTGGCATCAACTTGCAGGGAGTCGCACAGCCGTGCAACTTCAGCGGATTTATTAACCCAGCCGGCTACTGTCTTTAATGCACTTAACGGTATGGGATATAATCGGACGGGTACGTCTAAAGCATTTGCTAGCTGTCGAATCAATGCCGGTGTCGAAAAATCTTCAGTATCGGCACATAGCAATATCTCCCCTGCGGCATCGGGATGAACGATGCAGACCCCTAGCAGATCACATAAATTTTCCACATAGACCAAACTACGCTTATTGCTAATATTTGCGAACGGTAACGGCCATCCGTGCTTTATAAGCTGTAGCAAGCGCAAAAAATTACCCTTAACACCCGCACCGTAAACCAATGGTGGCCGGATCACCACGACTTGCATCCCCGTTGTCGCTGAAATCTCTTGAAGTAACTGTTCAGCCTGCCATTTTGACAACGCATAAGCATCCTTTGGTGCAATAACGGGCGTGTCTTTATTAAACTCGCCCCTTAAAGTGTTTTCCCCTAACACCTTAATGGTACTTAGAAAAATAAAGCGCTTAACACCTATCGTAGCAGCTTGTCGCGCCAAATTTTCGGTGCCTGCGGTATTGACTGACTGGAAAGCCTGTAAAACATCATCGGCCGTTTCACGCATTACATGCACACGCGCGGCAAGATGAATGACGACATCAACGCCAGTCAGGGCAGCTTGCCAATCGGTCTCTGCGTTAATATCACCGATAACCACTGGCACAACCCCTTCATTCAAGGCGGTTTGCGCAGATACAGACCGTGTTGCAGCCTTAACCGTATAATCCCTGTGTTTTAAGGATGCACATAAAGCCCTGCCAACAAAGCCGTTGGCACCAGTTACCAATAGGGATGTCATTTGTGGCGTAAACTCCGCTCAAAGCGGCAGTTTACCAGATTCGCCAGCCGTGCCGTTTAAAAAAAATCCAAGCTGAATGTACAAACAGCCTAATGTGCCGAAAGCCTTTTTTAGCGCTATGTCCGCCATAATGCACGATTCTGGCGGTTGGAACATAGGCGATTTGCCAATTTTTAGTTAAACGCAGGGATAAATCGAAGTCTTCAAAATATAAAAAAAATTGTTCGCAAAAACCTTGTACCCCTTGCAAAGCATCACGCCGAAAAAACATAAAGCAGCCACTGGCAATCAAAATGTCCTGTCGATTAGCATTGTTTGGATAGTTGGATTCGTAAGCGGCAAGCTGCCGTTGAAAGTGGCGTTTAACCATAGTGGGCGCAAAGCCCCGCAGCAGCAAAATCCACACTGAGGGATAAGTCTTGCAGAGGGACTCCTGCTGCCCATCGGGACGATGACAGAGCGGCGTAACCAAACCGACCTGCGGGTTTTTTTGAAGATAGCGGATACATTCTATCAAAGCATCTTCATGCAGGACGACATCAGGATTTACAACCAAATGAAACGCCTCACAATGGGTGCGAATGGCCAAATTATGACCGGCACCATACCCTATATTACCTGGCGTATGAAACGCAATAACATGGTTAGCCCAATTAGAATCTAATGCCTGAAAAAAAGTGTGCGTCACACCTGGCGCAATCACTTTGGCCTGTTCAGTATTGTCAACGATAGTTAAATAAAAACGTTCAATCAATCCCGCCGTGCGGGTTTTTGCAGCGGCTACAAAAAGTGTCTGCAAAGTTTGGTGCAATAGCGTTTCATCAGGATGATAAATAACTAAAGATATACTTAAACAATCAGCCATTACCGATGCAACAAACTAAACTCTGGGTGGGAAAGCAAACGAAAAATCTTCTCGATCCAAGGTTAGATTGGGGTTATAGGCAGGGTCTTCTAATAAAGTGTCCCCCCAGCGTTGCTTCATATACGCTATTTCAAGGGTAAAACGCGCCTGTTTTTCTGGGGTATCTTCATAACCACGGGTTGCTGATTCGTAATGATATAGCTCAGCATAAGGCGTCCATACATTCCAGAACCCGGCTTCCTGAATCCGTAAACATAAATCCACATCATTAAAGGCAACCGATAAATTGACCGCATCAAAGCCGCCCACCTGATCGAATACCGCTTTTTTAACAACCAAACAAGCCGCCGTAACCGCCGATAAATTTTGGGTTAAAAATAATCGACCACAATAGCCGGCATTATCGCGTGGAAAATGTTTATGTGAGTGTCCGGCAACCCCGCCCAAGCCCACAATAACGCCCGCATGCTGAATAAGATTATTGGGGTAATATAGCTTAGCACCCACTGCACCGACCCCAGGCTGTATCGCGTAACTTACCATTTCACTGAGCCAATCGTTATTAACGACCTCCAAATCATTATTCAATAAGGCGATAATTTCACCTTTGGCAACGGCGACCGCTTTATTATTTAAGGCAGCATAATTAAACGGACTATCATCCCGTAACACGGTAATACGTTGATCGGCTTCTAAATACGTCAGATAACGCTGCGCAATAAAATCATCGCTGCCGTTATCAATAATAATCATTTCAAATTTTGTGTAATCGGTTTTCGCTAAAATACTTTCTACGCAACGCTTTAGTAACGAAAATCCATTCCGAGTGGGTATGACAATGCTTACCAAAGGCAGGCATTTGGGTAGCGCATATCGCACCCTTAATGCCCCTGGCAATATTGCGTGCGCTGTTACCTCTGCGGCAACGCCTTTAGCCAGTAACGCTTGCTCAACAGCTTTGCGAATTAAGGGTTCAGCATAAGGTTTTTCATGAATACCGTTCGCTGTACTCCCTGGCATAGCGCGCCAATGATATAAAATACGCGGAATATGTTGTATTTCATGATCCGTAATGGTTGCGACATAGCGCAACGCTAGATTGTAATCCTGAGCGCCGTCAAAAGCTGGATCAAACCCACCTAATGAGCGTATTTTGGCGGTTTTATACACCCCGAGATGGCATATAAAATTATGCGACATAAACAGTTCAGGATTCCAGTCCGACTTAAAATAAGGTCCGTAGCGTTCTCCTTGAACATTCAGCTTATCTTCATCCGAATAGATTAACTGTACCTCGGGATGATCATAAATCGTGCGCGCAACCCAATACAAGGCATCGGGCGTTATCACATCATCGTGATCCATCAACGCCACATAGTCGGCACTGACTAATTCTAATGCGCTATTAGAGGCAATAGAAATATGCCCGTTCTGCGTTCTAAATACTGTTTTTATACGGCTGTCCACAGCAGCATAGCGTTGAATAATAGCCCTCACATGCGGCTCGGTAGACGCATCATCGGCAATGCACAACTCCCAAAAAGGGTAAACCTGCGCTAAAACAGACTCAATAGCGGCCTCTAAACAAACCGAAGTCGTGTTGTAGGTCGGCATTAAAATAGCAATCGTAGGCGTTATCGCCCAGGTTTTTATTTGCCCCTGAAATACTTGCAACGCCTGTGACATATCCCCATAACGCGCTAACCAAGCCGTGTAGTCATGCACATTGTATGAGGTATCAGGCGTTGCAAAATGCTCTGTTGTAAGCGGACGCTCATGCCGATTAGGTTTTTTAAAGGTATTGGTTATTGCTTGCGGTGAGTTTTTAATAAACCGAATGGCACGATAACTGGCTTTTTTGTGTACTCGCTGCAGCACCTCTTCCAGACGATTAACGTCTGCGTGCAAATGTTCTGCATGCGCTTGCCAACGGTGAGTTTCAGCATGGGCATGCGCAACAGCAGCATTGATACTTTGCTGCTCCCCATTTAAAGCCTCAATATGCAAGGTAAAATCAAACAACCGTTCATCTAAGTAACGCACTGTTTTAACCCATTCGGCAATGTTACGAACATGATTTTGATTGTGGAATTTCTCAGCTTCACATGATTGCTCAAGGGTTGCCACTGTTTCCTGAAGTGCCTGAATATTTTTAAGATGATTTTGGTTATGAATTTTTTCAGCCGTCAGTGTCTGTTCAAGAAGCGCTACCGTTTCTTCAAATGCGTGAATATTTTGAACATGATTTTGATTATGGATTTTTTCCGCGGCCAGTAACTGTTCAAGGTTTATAAGTTGTTGCTCAAGCACGGCCACCGTTTCTTCAAATGCGTGGATATTTTTAAGATGATTTTGGTTATGGATTTTTTCAGCATTCCAAGCTTGATTGAAATGTTCAGCTTGTTGCTCAAGTGCCGCTACTTTTATTTCAAAAGCCTGAATATTGTTAAGATGATTTTGGTTATGAATTTTTTCAGCATCCCTTTCTTGTTCGAGCGCAGCCACCTTCTGCTCAAATGCGTGGATATTTTGGGTATGATTCTGATTATGTATTTTTTCAGCATCTCTTGCTTGCTCAAGTGCCATCACTTTTTGCTCAAATGCTTTGATACTTATTTCATGATTTTTATTATGCTCTAATAAATCGTCCCTATCTTTTACCAGTAAACTGTAAAAAGCGCCAGAACTCACTAAGGGCTTTGGCGATAAAATTGGCGGCTTATGCGTCAAAAACGCCTCTGCCGCGGGAAAAGCCTCAATAATGTATTGAAATGCAGTGGCATCTGGGGCATGCAAACGTTGTCTGCCTTGTGCTGAAAGCGTCATCCCCACTTTTTCCAGGCAGCTATTAATCACCTCATCCGCTACATCGTGAATACTGTAGGCAACATCAGTACACAAATACCCAGCCTCCATGAACATTGCCGCACAACCATCTAAGGTATAAAAATGCAAATGGGTATCATCCAGAATCCCTAAGCTTTCATAATCAAAATGCCCTTGCAACAATTCCAGACGTATCGAGGCATGTGCCACATTTGGAATAGAGGCTAATATTCGGCCTTTAGGATTTAAATACGGCTTTAAACTGGCTAATAACGCGGCTGGATTTTTAAGATGCTCTAAAACATCCGCGCATAAAATCGTGTCGAACTTATCACGAGCGATTTTTTCCAGCCAAGTATTATTGTCAAGATCAGCAACAATCGCTTTGTCGCAGAATGCCGCCGCCTCTCTTAAAGCATCATGGTCAATATCAACCCCGACTACTGTGCAACCAAGATCCTGTTTCAAAAAACGTGACAAATAGCCGCTGGAACAGCCTAACTCTAAAACTTTTTCCCCCGCATGAATGCGGCGTGCCAAGCCCATGTGCGAATTATTTACTTCGGCAGTATTTAATTTAAATTCGTATTTATTTTTCATCGATTAGATAATCAACTCAAGAAAAAGAGGGGGGTAAATCTCGATATACTGACTGTACATTGAAATCAAATACCATTAAGGGTTTATTCACTCTGCCAAAGCAAGGGTAAGGCTTGCCATAACCACCATTGTTCAGGATAAGCGATTATTTGCGCTTCCAACAAGGCCACTAAGCGCTGCATAATTTCAGCTTCCGTTAATTCAAGACAGCTAATCGGCTCATAAAAACGGGCGCATAATCCCGCTCTTGATTCAAAAACATAAAAAGGGATGATCAACGCATTTGAATTTTTAGCAATGCGCGCGGCGCCAAGCGGGAAACGCGCCATTTTGCCTAAAAAAGGCAGCTGAATACAACCGTTTTTATCATTATCGTAAGGCACATCAATAAATAAGGCCATAACATGCTCATCTAAAGCCCGATAAATAGGTCGAATTAAATCCCCTTCGACCAAAAAAGGCCCGCCGAAACGTTCTTGCAACCAACGTAGTTTTTTTAAACGGTACTGGTACTCTTGCTCAGGCAATCCATGTTCATTAAAATCACCGCCATCACGCGTGATGGTGCCTACAGAAACGCCGTGTGCCTGCATTCCGACGCCCGCCATCCAAAAACGACCAAAATGCCCACTGCTGATAATTACCCGCTGACCTTTAGCACGGGCATCTAAAACTACGTCAAAATTTTCCAACCTTACAAACTGATCAACTTGCGCAACCGTTTGCAAGGTTCTAAAAAAAAAGTGTCTAGCGCTTCACGCTCAATCAAGCCTGAAAAGTAATCGCTATCAGACTCAATGTCTATGGGATTTTTATTTTTAAAAACCATTTGCATTTGCTGTTTAATAACGGCTGTATCAGCAAGATGTTGTTGATTGATAAAACGCGCGAAAAAACTCGCTAAACGATAAGCCACTGTTTGCGGCAAAAAACTCAACAAGGGCAGTAATATACGATATTTAAACCAAAGTTCCATACGGGAATAAACGCGGCGTTATACTGGCGTTAGCCATTTATGATCAAAATACACAACACCCACCTCGGTATTGGGTTGGCTCACTCTAAATTCACAACAACTTTGCATTGAATCATAGACGTGTGCGCTGGTGGAATCAATCAGCCAGACCTCCAAACTATACTGCCCAGACAACAGAGTTAAATGCGGTATTTCATAGATCACCCCAAACTGGCGACCAACAACAGGAAATAACTGTTTGCCATCTAACACCGTACTGACACCAAAGCACTGCACATTATCATTACGTTTGATAATAATGCCGATATGCACGTCATCTAAGGCTATTGAACGCTGAACTTCTGCCAGCACCTTGACTGCAAAACGATCTCCAGTTCGATACAAGGGCTTGCTGTTAATATCGTAAGTAACGTCCAATAAAGTTGCTTCGGTAAGATAAGCCGTCAAGGTGCCGGGATCAACAGGCTCCTCAATAGTTTTTACACCTTTTGCGGTAGTGGTGGCTAGCACCACAGGCACCGAAACCCGATTTTGTTGGCGCACATGATCATTGTAGCAATCAATGACTTCGGTGCTGCTGCCCTGCATTTTGACAATGCCTTTATCCAACCAGATTGCTCGCTTACAAAGCTCTTTGACATGGTACAAGCTATGTGAGCAAAAAATCAGTGATTTACCCTGGTCTTTGAAAGCCATCATGCGATCCATGCTTTTTTTCTGAAAATGTTGATCGCCAACCGATAATGCTTCATCTACCACCAATACGTCAGGATCAACCGAAGTCACCACTGCAAACGCCAAACGCACAAACATGCCCGAAGAATAAGATTTCACGGGTTGCTTAACAAAATCGCCTAACTCAGAAAAGTCGATAATCTCAGGGATTTTATCCAACGTCTGTTGTTCATTCAAACCCAATAATGCACAACCTAACTTAATATTGTCGAGTCCGGTATACTCGGGATGAAACCCAGAGCCTAGCTCTAAAATGGCTGACACTCGACCTTTAACAACTAGCTCGCCGTGTGTTTGTTGCATTGTCCCCGCTAACAATTTCAATAATGTACTTTTGCCTGCGCCATTATCGCCGACGACGCCGAACACTTCGCCGGGTTCGCAACGAAAACTAACCTCGCGTAATGCCCAAAATTCATCATGATATTTTTGTTTAAAAAATAACTCTTTTAAGCTATCAATCGGTCTGGCATAGCGTTGATAGATTTTTCCGAGGCCATTGGCGACAACCGCACTCATACGAAATCCTTAGCCCTGTCGATGGTTTTCTGAAAAAAACTCACCCCAACGCATAACAATACTACCGAGAAAGCAGTAACCCAATAAAAACCGACACGAGGGGCTTCATCCCTTAAAATCACCCCACGATAAGCATCGAGCAAATGATAGAATGGATTGAAGTCATTAAACACTGCAAATTGCTCCGGCACCATTTCTATGGGATAAACGATAGGGGTCAAAAACATTAACAATGTCAGTAAAAATCCCAAAGCTTGCCTTAAATCTTGAATAAAGACTGATAATATCGCCACCAAATACCCAAAACCCAAGCTAATGATCAATCTAACCAACACCAATAACGGTAATAGATATAAACAAGAAGATACATGTTCTAATAAAATGGCGCTCGCAATGACAATAATCACTAGCGCTATCAACTCAGTTACCACCGTTGATAGAATGGGGACTAGCGGAAACAATACAGGTGGCAGCGTTGATTTTTGCAACAAGGCGCTATTGGCAAATAACACAGAACTGGCGGTGGTTAAGGCTTCCTGAAAAGCCATAAAAGGCATCATGGCCGCCATGAGATACACTGCAAAATGATAGGGATTGTCTAAACCGCCGGGGACTCTTACTTTCATAATGACTGAAAAAACAAAAGAATACACCACCACCATTAATACTGGCTGCAAAAATAACCAGATTAAACCCAGCATCGTCCCCTTGTAACGATTGGATAAGTCACGCGCGACCAGTAAACGCAACGCGTGATTATAGGGACTGATTTGTTTGAAAATTGCTAGCATGGCCTTCCAAAAAATGACATCAACCGATAATTTTACACTAATAACGCCTTAAACACCTATCAGTTAACGCTACAATATTATCCACGGAACCAAAATAGCACTGATAACTTAAAGCTCCGCTGAATAAGTGATTTACAGCTACTTAGCTGAATGAACTTATGTATTCAAGAAATGCCAATTTAAGAATATAGCGCTTGCTGGAGATTTAAGCCAAACCATTCCAAGGCTTATACAACCCAGATACATCGACCCCAAACATATCCAACACCCGGCCGACTGTTTCATCAACCATAGCGTCTATGGTATTGGTTTTATGATAAAAAACGGGCATGGGCGGAAAAATAATGCCGCCCATTTCGGTCACTGTGGCCATATTTCTAATATGGCCTAAATGCAGAGGGGTTTCCCGCGGCACCACAACTAACCGCCGACGTTCTTTTAACGCCACATCCGCGCCACGAGCAATCAAATTATCCCCGAAACCATGCGCAACAGCCGCTAAGGTTTTCATCGAGCAAGGCGCAATAATCATGCCTTCAGTCTTAAAACTACCGCTAGCAATGCTGGCGGCAATATCATCAATTCCATGAATAACATCCGCCAAGGCATACAGTGTGGTTCGATTAATGTCCAGCTCATGCTTTAAATTAACCAAGCCTGACGATGAAATAACCAAATGCGTTTCCCAATCCGGTCGTTCACGCAGAACTTGTAACATGCGCACACCGTACACAGCTCCTGTGGCCCCGGTCATAGCTATTATCAAGCGCTTTTTTTGATCCATTGGTTGTGTTTTAAGTGATTAAGTAAGTAGGGGTAAGGCGTAGCTTGTGACAGATAGTGTACTACGAAAAAATCCGTCTAAATTTATAAATAAGCCTCTAAGATATATAGTAGACTTACCCGCTACAAGCAGCAAAAAAAATAGCATACTGGTTAGTTATTCATCTGTGCTATCTGCGTGCCATTGTGTTGATGGTGCTGAGTAGTTGGCGATGTCTCAAGGCTCCACCAGAGACTTAAACATAATACCTAATTTGGTCTGGCTCCTAATGAAAAAATGGCTCGATAAGTTACTTAAACGCAATCCTCCAAGCGCCGTCAACATATCTACTCTTGGCACTAGCGCCTCCATTGCCCGCGAAGCACAAAATAATCCGACACAATTACGTTCGGGATTGCAGCGCAGTCCGCCGGCTGGGCAAAAAAAAACCGATCAGCCATTGGAGGCATTACAAAAGTTATCGCCACTTAACGCTACCGACATAAACAACTTGGGTAGCATCCCGCATAAAACCTTGCGTTATAGCACTGGTGCGGTGATTTTTTTACAAGGCGATTTGACTGATGTCGCTTATTATCTTTTCGATGGCGCTGTTGAATTACATCCAGATACCGACGATAATTTTGACCTGTCAATCGCCACCCCCATCCACCCAATCGCCAGCTATACCATTACCGCGAATACGGTATTGGCAACTTTTCCGCTCAATTCTGGGCGACTATTTGGTGCCACTGCCATCGCAAAAAGCAATGTTGATATTATTATCATCCCCAATGAAATATTACAGCTTTGTTTAAAGCCTACGCCAGAGCCTGCTGGTCAACTTACCCTAAACACCTCGATACTGCCGCAAGATTTCAGTAAAACTGAATTTTTCAAAAGCTTTGCGCAAGCGTATCATAAAAATAAATTGCACTTGCCGTCACTGCCGAACGTCGCCATCAAATTAAGAAATGCCATGCAAGGCGACATCAGTATCCGTGAAGCCGTCAGCATCATTCAAATGGATCCTGCTATCGTGACCAAATTAATCCAGGTTGCCAATAGCCCACTTTACGCCCCCACCAATTCCATTAAAAACTGTCACGATGCTATTACACGCCTAGGACTTGATGCAACACGCAATCTGGTTATCGGCATTAACTTAAAGCAACTGTTCCACTGTAAAAACAAGCAAATCATGGCACAAATGCAAGCTACCTGGCGACAAAGCCTGCTGGTATCGAGTTTATGTTTTGTCCTGGCGGAAGAAGTGGGGAGCATAAACCCTGAAGAAGCCTTATTGGCGGGTTTAATTAACGACATTGGTATCATTCCCTTATTAAATTTTGCAGAAACGCATCTGACTGAGCAATCCAATTTACAACAAATTATCGACATGCTTCCTTACCTCCGCGCACCGGTGGGGCGAATGGTATTGAATAGCCTGGATTTTTCTGAAGAACTGACCGAAATTCCTTTTGAGGCGGAGAACTGGTTTTACGACAGCGGCGAAAAAATCCAGCTCATTGATATTGTGATTTTGGCAAAATTGCATAGCTATATGGGTACCGAAAAAGCCAAGGAGTTACCCTACATTAACTCCATTCCTGCCTATGCCAAGCTGAAAAACGGCAAACTAAGCCAAGATTTTTCATTAGCCATTATTCACAAAGCGCAACAGCGCATTAATGAAACCATGAGCATACTGGCTTGATTTTAACGACGGTACTTGGCATATTGATTTAATAAAGCTCGCTTTATTTAAGGTCATTAACCCTTGCCTGACCAGCATGACAACCTTAAAAAACCTATTATATTCATGAATAATCCCTTATTAAGTAACAGCACCTTACCGCAGTTTTCCAAAATCCAACCGGGACACGTAGAGTCCGCGATAGACCAATTACTCCGTGATGCTCGCGCGGCAGTGGCCGAAGCCCTAAACGCCAATACTGTTTACACTTGGCAAAATCTGGTTGAACCCATCGAAAATGCTGAAGACCACTTAAATAGAGCTTGGTCGCCAGTCAGCCACCTCAATTCTGTGTGCAACAATGATGCTTTGCGCGATGCTTACAATGCTTGCCTGCCTAAGCTCAGTGAATACGCCACCGAAATGGGGCAAAATGAACCGCTGTTTAAAGCCTACCAGCAAATTGCCGCCAGTTCTGCCTACGCAAGCCTCGATACAGCGCAACAAAAAGCCATTCAAAATGCCCTGCGCGACTTTAAGCTCTCCGGTATTGGTTTGGATGCCGCCAAACAAAATCGTTACAAAGAAATCAGCTTGGAGATGTCCCGACTCGGTAGTAAATACGAAGAAAACCTGTTAGATGCTACCAACGCCTGGAGCAAGCTCATCACCGATGCCGATGAACTCAAAGGCTTGCCTGAGGGCGCATTGGCGGGTGCTAAACAAGCAGTAACCGAAACCGAACAAGAGGGCTGGTTGATTACCTTACAATTCCCTTCCTACCTTGCGGTCATGACCTACGCCGATAATCGCGCCTTACGCCAAGAAATGTATACCGCCTTCGTGACCCGCGCCTCTGATCAAGGCCCCAACGCAGGTGAATGGGACAACACCGAACTGATGGAGCAAAAACTGGCGTTACGCCACGAAAAAGCGCAACTATTGGGCTTTAATAATTTTGCAGAATTGTCGCTCGCCACCAAAATGGCTGAAAAACCCGCCGATGTGGTGAGTTTTCTGGAAAATCTGGCGCAAAAATCCTTGCCACAAGCCCGTCAGGATTTACAAGACTTAAAAGCGTTTGCCCAAAAAGAACATGGCATAGCCGATTTACAAGCCTGGGATACCACCTATTATTCCGAAAAAATGCGCCAACATTGCTATCAATTGTCGCAAGAAGCAGTGAAAGCGTATTTCCCGATCACCCGCGTGTTACCCGGTATGTTCAGCATCGTCAATAAGCTGTATGGCTTAGAGATCACCGAAATTAAAGACTTTGACCGCTGGCACGCCGATGTACAGTTTTTTGAAATCCGCGATAAACAAGGCGCGATTCGTGGGCAATTTTACATTGACCTGTATGCCCGTTCTAAAAAACGCGGCGGCGCGTGGATGGATGATTGCGTGGGGCGCAGAAAAATCAACGGCAAACTGCAAGTTCCCGTCGCCTATTTGACCTGCAACTTCACTCCACCGACGGGCAATAATCCCGCGCTATTAACCCACGATGAAGTCACTACGCTATTTCATGAGTTCGGTCACGGCCTGCACCACATGCTCACCCAGATTGATCATTTAAGTGTCTCCGGCATTAATGGCGTGGCGTGGGATGCGGTCGAATTGCCCAGTCAATTTATGGAAAACTGGTGCTGGGAGCAAGAAGCCTTAGCCCTGATTGCAGGTCATTATCAAACCGGCGAACCGTTGCCCGAAGACTTGTTCAACAAAATGCTTGCCGCTAAAAATTTTCAAGCCGGCATGATTATGGTCAGGCAACTGGAATTTAGCTTGTTCGACTTTAAAATCCACCTCAATTACGATCCGGCAAAAGGCGCGCGCACCGGAATTGATCCCGTCAATTCCGGCACTTCCTCCGTCCCTGGAGGTCGCATTTATGAAACCTTGGCAGAAGTCAGGCAACAAGTGTCAGTTATGATTCCCCCTGCGTTTAGCCGCTTTGCCCACAGCTTCTCGCATATTTTTGCCGGTGGTTATGCAGCAGGTTATTACAGCTACAAATGGGCAGAAGTCCTGTCCAGCGATGCGTTTGCCTTATTTGAAGAAAACGGTATTTTCGATGCCGAAACCGGTCAGGCGTTTTTGAGCAATATCTTGGAGCAAGGCGGCAGTCAGGATGCGATGCAGCTGTTTAAAAACTTTCGCGGCAGAGAGCCAGAGATTGATGCGTTGCTGAGGCATAATGGCATAGTAGACGCAGCATGAAAAAACCACCACAGGCAACTACATTACTAGATCGTATAGCAGTTGCTTGGTTATCGGGCGTAGCGGCTGCGATAACAGGTGGTTTGATTATCTTAGCATTATCGAAAGTATTGCCGAATAGCGTAAAGCTCGCAGATATTAGTGATTTTTACCTTGGCTTTATCGTGATAATGACTATTTTGGGTTTTTGCTGTTAGAAAATTTAGTCATTAATTTATTTAGTTGGATATGGAATATTTTGTGGAATTTATTCCGGTATGTTTGAAATATACATATCAAATACAACTATTATTAGGGACTATTACCATTA
>JABFRM010000099.1 GCA_013141155.1 Methylococcaceae bacterium
CTTTAATAAAAACTACAAGCCCGGTCGCAACAAAAGCGAATAGGCCAGATGCTATAAAAGCCAAAGTGTAATTCCCCGCTAATTGATGCAAATAACCTGCACCATAAGACGCTATGGCAGCACCGACTTGGTGGGCAAAGCAAATCCAACCGAAAATCACCCCGACATTTTGTTTACCGAACAAATCGGCGGTGAGTGCAGATGTGGCTGGGATGGTCGATAACCAATTCAGCCCATAAACAACAGAAAAAGCCATTAATTGCTCGGTTGATTCAACATATGGCAACAGCAGCAAGGTTACCCCACGAAGCACGTAATAAAAAGCCAGAGGCCAGCGTTTACCGAAACGGTCACAGAGCCAACCGGAAAATATTGTGCCGAAAATGTCTGTTGCCCCCATCAAACCCAATGAAACTGCCATTGTCATTTCAGGGAAACCATGTTCTATACCGTGTGGGATTAAATGGGTCTGGAACAGCCCTGACGTGGTCAGGCCACAGATGCCGAAGCTGAAGGCCAGTAACCAGAATTGCGGGTTAGCCATTACTTTACGCATCGGGTTTGGATCAGGGCGAATGATTGTGTCCGTATGCCCGTTTGCGCCGTAAGGCCGCATCCCCTTTAAGTTGGGGTTATCGGCCATTAGCCAGATGACTAGGGGCAACACCATCAAGGCCAGCAATACGACGATAAACAAGGTTGCAGTGCGCCATCCTTCATGGATGTTCAGCTGCATGAGGACTGGTGTGAAGATCAATTGCCCAGATGAAAATGCTGCGCCTAATATCCCCAAAGCCAACCCACGCCGTTCGTGGAACCAGCGGTTAACGACTGCAGAACCCATGATCATGGAAGTTCCACCCGAACCTGCGCCGATGACGACACCCCAGAGCAGGTATAATTGCCAAGGTTGTTGCATTAGAACGCTGCCGCCTGCCCCTATTGTTACTAAGACAATCATCAAAATAGTTATGGTTTTTACGCCATACAAATCCATTAACCGACCCAAGAATGGCCCTGCAAGCCCGAATAAAAACAGGTTGACCGCAACCGCGCCGCTGATGGTTTCCCTGTCCCAGTGAAACTCCTGCTCCAGCGATAACATGATGATGCCGGGGATTGAGCGTAGTGTGGAGCCGATAAACAGGCAGGCGAAGGTGACGGCGAGGATGATCCAGGCATAGTGGATACCCGCGCGTTTAATGGTTGTCATTCTTATAGGCTCCTTGCAACTGCAAATAAATCGGGGAATTTGAATTCGTCCTCAGTGAGTAAGGACGATTTTTTGAAATGTGTCGTTTTTAAAGTATTAGACCCTTCGCAAATAGGCAGGCACGAAGCCTGCCTTCGAAATGGTCGATCCCATAAACTCATGCGGTTTCTTCTAACCCATCCAGCAATTCAATCAAACGGGTTACCCCTTGCAGCAATATGCCACCCACGCCATGCGCGAACCAAACCCCAATCACAAAGCCATAATGAATCGGTGCGGCGAAAAACTCTTCCCGAAACCAAAAAGTATGTCCCCACTCATTAAAACCAACACTGACGAGGATCATAAAAGGCCCAACAACCGCCAAGGTTAAGGGCAATGAAATGCCTTTAGCATAGAGTGGCAAACGCGTTCTGGCATACAACCATGCACAACCGCCTAAGATCACATACATTGGAAAGTTAAAATAAAACTCAATGATATGATTAGCCGTGAACGGCGTATCGCGGATGGCGACTTGATGCCAGGAGTTATCTTGCTCGGCAAAATAGCTGCCTGCCCAATACACGGCAAAGGTATAGATGCTAATCCACATGGTCAGGGTTAAATAGCGACGAATTTCTTCTTTCGGTTTAAGATTTTCTAGGTTTTTGTCCCGAGTGAACCATAAGTACCCCCAAGACACACCTGCAAACAGCGTAACAAAGGTGACATTAAAATTAAATAGCCGCATCCAGTAGATTTCAAACGCGGGTTCAGTAGCGTCAAGTCCGGTTGAAACACCGTAGGCGCCTTGATAAATGCGAAAGCCCATATAAATCGCGGTCAGTACGCCAAATGCCGACAGGTAACGGTATAAATCCTTCAGATACCAAGGTGGAAATTTCGCCTGCTCATTCAATGCTTTAACTTGTTCAGTAATGGTGGCCATGCGTGTTACCTCTTGGATTAATTAAATTTTGGGATGACCGCAGCGGTTACGCTGGAAACATAGCGTTCGCCCTCGGTGTCATAAAAAAAGAGCAGGCCGCCGATGCGGCTATCGGGATCGTTTATCAGCCCGTCCAGCTTCTCTGATTCCCACAAGGCATCGCCAGCGGTCATCAATACCGTACGCTGTTCGCTAGGTTGGATTGGCGTAGCGTTATCCAAACTCAAACCTTCCGCTGCAACCACACTGTCTGCGTCATTTTGTTTCGGTGCAGGGGCGGCCTTGTTGAGGAAGTGCACACCGCCAGTCGCAAACTCAGCAATTTGAATCGGCTTATCACTGCCATTTTTGATCTTTAAGCTCATAGTCATTGTTCTTTCTGCAACTCGATACTCTGCGCGGGTAGTGTCAACCTCGACGACCCCCGTATTCACTTTTGCCGACAAGGGTAAAATTTGGTCTAACGAGGCTTGTAAGGGAATCGCTTTAGGATATTCGTTGACCGTCATGGTGTAAAACACCAACACCAGCACGGGAATACCAACTAAGATTGCTTTGCCGATATTTCTATCCAATGGCGTGACCAGCTCCTCTTCCAAGCCTGCATGCAGCATCCGGTAACGGGCAATAAATAGAGGCCTACGCACCCACCAGAGCAGCCAAGCGGTTGCGAGGAAAGCCCAAAAACTGTGCCAAAAAATACCATTAGCCAAGCCATAGGTTTCCATATTGATGGATTTGCCGCCAATGGTTTGTATGTCATTGGTAAAATTAGCTGCATCACCTGCAATGTCCAACCAGACCCCAGGCCCCATGACCTGCCCCGCATCCAGCAAGTTAAAGAAAGGGTGAATATGGTAACGTCCTGGCAAGCGTCCTTTCAGAACCACCTTAAAGTCATAGTCTCCGCCGGGTTGCAAAGCCACGGAGTTCATGAAAGGTTTGCCGTTTAAATAACGTTCGGTACGGATCAGGACTGGGCCTGGCGTTGAAATATTTAAGAATGCCGCATCTGGTTTAGGGACACTAATTGGCCAATCCTCCGCCACATGGAATTTGCCCGTTACAGACACTTCATCATTGACGTTAAACTGCTGCTTTGACCATTGCACGTCATACCATTGAATAGTCCGCATACGGACATACGGTTCTAAATTTTTCTCTCCATGCGCCCACACGGGTTGCATAGAGAGAATGTACACAGAAAAGATCATGCCGAGAAGCAATAAATAATTCAGTGGATTATGCTGTTGTTTTGTTATAACTTTAGGGAAATGGATCGTTTTAGCAAAAATTTCACCCCTGTTATTTTGTGTTGTTGTTTTCATAGTTCTATTCCCCCTTTAAATTCTATTCAGGTAACGAGTAGTGGCAAACCACTTACCAATATGCCACCATAAGGTGTACATCAGCGTGCATAACAAGGCCGAACAGAATGCCGACAACGGTGTCGCTATTTGCCCGTAAGTCCGTAAAGTCCCGCGCTCAATAATGCGAAGATATTCGGGCATCCCGGTGCGGATATACTGGAAGCCAAACATATCGGCGACTGTCAATTGACTATTGCCTGCTTCAACGGGGAGATGGAACATGCCGAAAATAGGCCAGTTACTGGGGTAGAACAATAATGCGAACGCTGAGCCGCCGAAAATCGCCGTAATCGTCAAGCTGTTGCTTAACATCAAGACCGCATCCAAAAACAGCGCACTGGGCAACATAGTTGATGGCATCACCATATTGATTGGGAAATAGTTCCAGTAATGATAAGCAAAAACACGGGCAATCCAGGTGCCTATCGACAAACAGGCGACACAAAGGGTTGCGCCCAGCGGTAGTCTAAAATTAGTCCACAATACCGCTTGCACGGCCGCTGGAAAGGTAATGCCGATGAGCGGCGTGACCAGTGGCCACCATTGCCTGTCTTTCCAGTCCACCCAAAAATCCCAATCGCCGACAGTGAGCGCAAAATGCAAATGAAAAGAGCCTATGAACAGAAAGAGTGCTAATACCAAGACGAGGTAATCGTAGGCGCGGGCGATCCGCGCTTTTTCACCGGTATAGGGCCGAAAAGTTCGGGGGGAAAGATTAGCTGACATGGTGAGTCTCCTAAACGTTATTTATATTAAATATCACGTATCACAAGAACAAAATGCCTCATCAGGGGGAGATAAAATTTAACCGCCTACGACACGCTTGCTAATAAGAGTAGAGACTCACTGCGTATTTGTGAAATGTTAATAATTCATGCAGTCATTTACCCAATTCATACCTGCATCGGTCTCAATATCCGCTACCATAGACACTTTGTTGATAGGCTAAATAATTTTGATGCGTATTGGAAATGTCGAATTTAAGAACCTTTGATCTCAATCTGTTAGTGGCCTTCGATGCGCTGATGCGGGATTTAAACGTAACCCGTGCAGCCGAGCAGATGTTCATCACCCAATCGGCGATGAGCCATATTTTGCAGAAGTTGAGGCAGCAACTGGATGATCCGTTACTGGTGAAAACGCCGTCTGGCATGAAACCGACGGCGCGCGCGTTGGCGTTGATCGACCCGGTCAGGGCATTATTGGCTGAAACCGAACGGCTTATCCAACCGCCGTTAGCGTTTGATGCGGCAACCAGCCAACGGCGCTTTGTGCTTGCCGCCACCGATTACATTGAATTCCTGTTGATGCCCGAGTTGTCAGGGTTGATCGAAAATATTGCGCCCAGTATCGACCTGCATGTCAAGCGCACCGAAACCTCATTTCCAGTCGCGCAATTGGAAAACGGCAGTCTTGATGTGGTGTTGGGTTTCGAATCGGTGTTGAAACCACCAGCACATTTACGGCACCAATATTTATTCAGCGACCGCATGGCTTGCGTGGTCAGGCAAGGTCATCCATTGATAAACAAACCGCCATCCTTAGCAGAATTTGTGGCAGTTCCACACATGCTGATTTCACGAACAGGCAGTAACCTCGGTATCATCGACCAAGAATTAACCGCAATGGGCTTGGAACGGCGCATCAAGCTTATCGTCCCGCATTTTCTTTCTGCGCCATTGATCGTTGCCAAAACCGATATGATTTTGTCGCTACCGTATCGGATTGCCGAACAGTTTACGAAGTTCGCACCACTGATTACCTTTCCCGTGCCTATTGAACTGCCAGAATACGATTTATGTATGATCTGGCATCCGTTACGGGATAAAGATCCGGCGCATCAGTGGCTGCGAGGTAATATTGCTGAGTTATGCCGAGATATTGATGGCTTATAAGCCAAATTACCGTCCCGGCAAGCCTTTTGCCAAAGCGTTCACCTGAAGCAAATAAAAAGGTGATTTAGCTTTTAACACGCCGCCATTTAATGCGGATGATTGATGCAGACGATTGACCACCGCATACAACTTTCCATTTGCGCCAAAGCTAAACGAGTCCACCCAAGACAGCCTTGGGCATTGGGCAAGCTTTCGATACTTCCTATTGGAAGAAATAACACCTATGGCGTTCTCAGCTAATTCGCCCAAATAGATATTATTGTCCTTATCAATGGTGATTCCATCCGAAATAGGCTTGTCACTATAACGTTCAACACGACTTGCAAGGGCTTTAGCACTCAATTTTTCATTAACCAGATCTTCTGATTTTATCCGGTACAAACTAAGCCCGTGCATAGGCCCGAAATAAACCCATTCATTGTTTAAGTCTTCGGTAATCGGGTTAACGCCAATGTGCGGGCGGCTTAGTTTTCCTGACTTATCCTTCACCTGAACAGGCACCTTATCAATAATCAAATCGACATTTTCAGGCATTACACTTTGATGCCCTTCTAGTGCACGTCTTGCCTTGCCTGTTTTTAAATTGACAATAATCAATCCAGCATTATCGCCCCCCGCCGGATCGCTGATGAATATATGGTTGTGCTTGGTATCGATCGCAAAATCATTGACAAAGGTATCACTTGGCGCAATGGGAGATGGCAACATGATGACCTGATGCAGCTTATCAGCCTTAATATCCCACCCAACCAATTTAGGTGTGATTCCGCTCCGCATGCCGTTATCGAGCATCCAGACAACGCCGTTGGCCGAGCGAATACCTAGCACAGAGTCAAGTTTTAATGCTGCCTTTGAATCCACGTCCGCCAATTCCCTATTCGGAAACGGCATCAAACCATTGTCTTTATATTCAACGACGGTATATTGCGGTTGGTAAAACTGATGCAAGCTCATAATGACTCGGCCATTATCGGTTGCCGTAACGTTGCCAGGACCACTATCGAGTTCGGCGATAATATCGAAGTTTGACTCTGCGTTTACCTTAATAGAAAACAAGATCAGAAAACTAAGGATGGTTAATTTTGGTAATGTCGTCATGAGGATCTCCGAATAGAAAATGAATCAAACGACACATTACGCTATCCCCTAAAAACTGTTAAATGATCTTTATTCATGGTGGCATTCATAAATTTTATGGGGCGTTTTCTAGGCCATATCCTTGTGTAGATTCATCCAACCGTAATCCACGTTTAGTTAAAATACTACGAATTCATTCCATCTGTTCACACATTAGCGCCCAGAACTTAACAGCAACAATAAAATCGGGTCAATAAATGGATGGAATAAGCACAACGTCACAAAGCCTATTGCGCCTAAAAATACGGGTATCCAGCGTTTGACGGGGAGATCTTGTTTCTGCCACAAGAAATGGAAAATCAACCAAGTCAGAAACCAAACCCCCAACGCCAAAGTTTCTTTACCTGAATACGAGCCAATGCTCCCGTCAGGCCCTGTGCCAGTCGAGCCGGGTATCCAATACCCAAACGCATGCACGAGTTTGTCCAAGTCTTTGGTGACACGGGAAACATGGTGTGAAATCATTAAAGTATAAAAACCCAATAGCGGCGATAAGGTCGCGGCAATTATTGGACCTGAATATAACTGCACTGGGTTTGATTGAGTGTTATGCGTGGGTTGATTCATGTCGGCAATTCCTTATAGTTAAACGAAGCGCAGTTTTGCCAGCACTAAGCCGGTGACAAAACCCAGTAATAGGAACATCCAAGAGACCAAAATTATAATGCCGACAAATTGCGTCAGGTCACGGCGTGTATGGATGGCATCACCATAGTAGTACAAAACAAAGCTAACGGCAGCCATCAAGGGGAAGGGGAAGAGCGTAACAAACTCTTTAAATTCCATCATGTAATTATGGAAAGCGGGGGCATTGGCAAGAATCCATTCTTTAGGACCGCCCTCTCCCCGATAACGCATATAAATCCAGTTGCCGCTCACCGCCCCCAGAAAATTCAGCAGCATCGAAGCCAATACCCAATAACGCAAGGATTTGAAATTAACATGCACACCCCGAATCAACGCATAAGCACGATGGGTCAAATACGTGCCGGCGACGACCGAACCAATGGCGCTCATGCCATGTACGCCTGCTTGTAAGCGGTAATGGGTCGGAAAGAAAAAATCTAGCCCTGCCAGTAACAATAAAATGATTAAGGCAAGATATGCTTGGGAGCGCACTAAAATTTTGGCTAGATTGCTATGGATGGCTTGTTCTGCGGTCATGACTGCTGCTCTAAAGAAATAGTTGAGCATGTAGCATAGCGATTGAATATAAATTCAAGCTTAAAAGGAGCAATCTCTCTTAATGCAGAGGCAAGCGCACGCTCACCCAAAATCCGCCTAACACCCTACTACGCCCAAACTGTAACGTGCCTGCGTAAAACTCAACAATATCCGCCACAATGGCTAAGCCCAAGCCATGCCCTTGGATAGATTCATCCAGCCGTACACCGCGCTGAATCAGGTCTTGAGCGTCAAGCGTGTCACAACCTGCACCATCATCAGCAACAGTAATGGTTAACGTATCGGCAAACGTCACTTCAATTCGCACTTGCTGCACGGCCCACTTACAAGCGTTGTCCATTAGATTGCCAATCATTTCCAACATGTCTTCCCGATCAAACGGTATCAGGGTATCTGGCGCATTCACTTGGATGCTTAATGATCTATGGGCATAAATATTTTGCAGTAATTGCACGAGAGCGGTCAGTTCGACTTGTAAATTGAATGCGGCATTATTTTGGCTGTTGCCTGCAATCCGAGCGCGTTTCAATTCACGTTCAATACAGCGATGAATGGTGTCGGTTTGAGTTTGCAGTTGCTGGCGCAATTCGGGATACTCATTAAACACCGGATGTTCTGCCACTCTGAACATCATGGCCAACGGCGATTTTAGGGCATGGGCAAGGTTGCCAATCGCGGTGCGGGATTGTTGTAGCCGCCTGACCACCAACACCAACAAGCGATTAACTTCTTTCACTAAAGGCTTAATTTCAGTGGGTACATCGACCGTAATTTGTTGTTGCTGACCGGTGGTGATGGTTTCCAGCTCTTGACCTACCTGAGTGAGCGGTTTAAGCGCGCGATTGACATCATACCGTTGCAAGGCAATCGCACAGCCTAAGATGATCAAGGTTAAATTAAGATAGGCAAAGCGAATGGCGGTAATGTCATGATCGACGGCAGATAAATCCTCCGCAACACTGATGACGATTTTATGCCCGAATTTCACCGTGCCTTGACCCAGCACCAATAAAGGCTGCTGTTGTGGGCCATTATTTAAATGGTAAAGCATGGCTTGGTTGGGGCCGATGGGCGTGAGATTCAGTCGGTGATTTTGCAAGGAAGGTGAGGCCGTTGCCTTGCCATCCACCTGTACCACGTAATAGTGTCCTGAGAAGGCGCGCTGATAAACGGAACTGATATGAAAACTGTTAAATCGTAGCTGTCCATTGTCTTCACTACTGAGGGTTTCCATTAAGGAATAGCCGTCGTCGTTTAAACGGGTTGCCATTTGTTTTTCGGCAACGGCGCGGATCACCCAATCGGCGGCGAACCAATGCAGCACAAACACAATACACAGGATCAACACCAAGCCACGGCTTAAGCGTTGCCGCAAAGAGGTCATGGTTTTTGACCAAACACATAGCCCTGACCACGGCGGGTATGGATTTTGTCGTTGCCGACAATCCGCCGCAAGCGATTGATATAGACTTCAATCACATTGCTGTCGGGATCGCTTGCATACTCGTAAATGTGTTCGCCTAAATGTGCCTTGCTCAGGATTTGCCCTTGATGCAGCATGAAATAACGCAGCAACCTAAATTCGATGGCGGTTAAGTTGATGGCTTGCGCGTCATTGACGATGACAGTTTGTTGCTCTTCATTGAGCGCCACGCCTTCGGAATTCAAGGCGATTTGGTTGTGTTGATTGGCGCGTTTCAACAAGGCTTGCAGCCGCGCCAACAGCTCTTGCACATGGAAGGGCTTGCCCAAATAATCATCTGCACCGGCCTTGAAGCCATCCACTTTTTCATGCCACGCATCACGGGCGGTCAAGACAATCACTGGTATGCTGTTGTGGGCCGCACGCCAACGTTTTAAGATTTCCAACCCAGGCATTTTAGGCAAGCCTAAATCAAGGATGACCGCATCATAGCTTTCGGTCATGCCTAGAAATTCGCCGTGTTCACCCTCCAAAGCTGTATCAACCGCATAGCCAGCGG
The DNA here is from genome assembly GCA_013141155.1 of Methylococcaceae bacterium. Lineage (GTDB taxonomy): Bacteria > Pseudomonadota > Gammaproteobacteria > Methylococcales > Methylomonadaceae > SXIZ01. Next base: position 9,714 of record JABFRM010000099.1, read on the forward strand.
ACTCTAAATCCATTTTTAAGGTGCGTGACAGTTCGAGGTCGTCTTCGACGAGCAGTAGGCGCATTGGCTTAAGTTTTATGCTGCTATTTTTTCAGCAATGTGGTGCTGTAATGCCTGCGCCTAAGCCGTTGCTTGCGGTTTCATCCAGCGCGGCACTAATACCCCCAAGCCAAACGCCAACGCGCCAACGCCTAAAATAACCATCATCACATTCCCCATTGAAGCCGAAGGGCCAGGCACTACAATGGCAACGGTCAAGGGGATGTGTAGAGCGCTTTTTTCAGGGGCTATTTTAAGGTCTTGGTCATTCACATACGCGACCAGATCGTAATGGCCCGGTTTGGGAAAATTGACCGTAGTGGAAATGTAGCCTTGTTTGGCGACTTTAGTCGGGGTTTCGGCAACCAATTGTTTGTCGCTATTAAACACTTTTAGGGTCACGGGTTTTTGGCGCACGTCCCGATCCAGCATATCAACGGTGATTTGGGTCTCGCCTGTTTTGGGAATTTCTTGGCAAAGCGGCGCCAACATCACTTTGGCATTTTTAGGTTGTTGCGGGTCGGTTTGGTAGGCGGCAAAATTGGCGATGTAAAAATCATTGCTCAGCATACAGCCGAACATATCCATTTTGCCGCCTGCGCCCATTCTGGGTGCGAGCGGAATGGAGGCGCTGGCGAGGTTTGCAGCCAATATTAAGGGCAAAGTGTTAAGGATAAGGTTGCGTGGGTTCATGTGCTGTTACTCCTGAAAGGGACGCTTCAAGGTTTGACGGTGAAGTGCGAAATGCCGCTGACGATTAAACCGTCATCGGTGACGACGCGGTAACGCACCACGTATTGACCAGCGGCCAAGGGGCTACGGGTGGTGGCGCTCAATTCGCTGCGGTCGGCGATGGTCAGTTTTAAGTCGCTGTTATCAACCCGATTGCCTCGGGCATCTAACACCACCAAGGTGGGGGTACGCTCACTGACATTGCCGCTGAACCATAATTTGACGTTGCCATCAAAGGCGGTGAGGGCCTCATTGTCGCGTGGTTGGGTTTTCATCAGTATGCCTTCCGCCAGAACATTTTGACAAAGGCTGACTAAAAGAAGGGTGACGAACACAGTATGAATTTTTGAAAAACGATGGTGCATTTTGACCTCAGTGAAATGAGTGATGGTGTTTGTTAGTTAAGGATGCCATAACTTTTGTGTAGAGATGTAAATTAGGGCGTCTCTACCAATCAAGCCTATCCCCCAGTACTCAACAGCAACATTAAGATAGGATCAATAAAAGGATGAAACAAACACAGCGTGACAAACGCTAATGAGCCTAAAAATAGGGTTATCCAGCGATTAACGGGCAACTCTTGTTTCCGCCACAGGAAATGAAAAATTCCCCAGCTCAGGAACCATACCATTAACGCCAAGGTTTCTTTGCCAGAATAAGAGCCTATACTGCCATCCGGACCATTTCCCAGTGAGCCAGGTATCCAATATCCGTAAGCATGGACAAGTTGGTCGAGTGCTTTTGAGACGCGTGATATATGGTGTGAAATCATTAAGGTGTAAAAACCCAATACGGGTGCTAACGTCGCAGCGACCAGTGGGCCTGAAACAGGGGGGGATTTATTATCTGAATTTTTTACAGATGATTGATTGTTGGGGTGCTGATTCATTTGCGTAATTCCAGATTAAACGAAGTGTAGTTTCGCCAGTACCAGACCGGTCACGAAACCGATTAACAAAAACAGCCAGGAAACCAGAATAGTGATGCCGACGAATTGGGTAAGGTCTCGGCGCACATGAATGTCGTCACCGTAATAAAATAAAATAAAGGTTACGGCAGCCATTAACGGAAAAGGAAAAAGGGTCACAAATTCCTTAAACTCCATCATGTAATTATGGAAATCAGGGGCGTTTTTGAGTATCCAATCTCTAGGGCCATTTTCGCCTCGATAGCGCATATAAATCCAGTTGCCGCTCACTGCGCCTAGAAAATTTAAGGCGGTTGAGCCTAATACCCAATAACGCAGGGATTTGAAATTGACGTGTACGCCTCGAATTAAGGCGTAAGCGCGATGGGTTAAATAGGTGCCGGCGACTATTGCCGAGATAGCGCTAACGCCATGCAGTCCTGCTTGCAAGCTATAATTGGTTGGAAAAAAGAAGTCTAATCCCGCCAGTAACAGTAAAATCAGTAGCGCAAGGATGGCTTGGGTCCTGACTAATATTTTGGCAAGATTACCGTGTAGATACTGTTCTGTGGACATGTTGCTGGGCGTTTATAATTATATTAATCGGGTGATGGATTCTATCATTACCATTGGAAATGTTACAATTTAAAACCGCTTAATGCCTTAAACGAGGCGGCTTAAATGCGTAGGCCGCTCAGTCCTGGATAAAGTGTAGGGTTCACGCAAAGCATTCTGTAATCTTCCCGCTATTTACTGGAGTAACGTATGTCAATAACTATGTATCAAGCCTCAATTCCTGCTTTTGTGCGTATGCTGGGCAATTTATCCGCGATTCTCGATAAAGCTGCCGCACATGCTGAAGCGAAAAAAATTGATCCGGCTATTTTTATCAACGCGCGCTTAGCACCAGATATGTACCCGCTCAGTCGCCAGGTACAAATTGCAACGGATGTAATGAAAGGGTGCGCTGCGCGTCTGGCGGGTATCGACGTGCCCAGTTATGCCGATAACGAAAGCACTTTTGCCCAGTTGCAAGCACGTATCGCTAAGACGTTGACATTTTTACAAAGCGTCAGCGCGGCGCAAATAAACGGCAGTGAAACGCGCGCGATCACCTTGAAATTTGGCAGTAGAGAAGTTCATTTTTTAGGTCAAGCTTACTTGCTGGATTTTGTGTTCCCCAATGTTCATTTTCACCTCACTATGACTTACGCCATTCTGCGCCATAACGGTGTGGAGATAGGCAAAATGGATTATTTAGGCGCTTAAAATAATATATTTTCTACTATAATAGTCGTTTAATTATTCATCACAGGAATTCTTATGCTTGACAGCGAATGGTTTACCGAGCAATTACCCGGTGCAGAATCGGCTTTTTCATTAAAAATTAAGGCTAAGCTCCATGCCGAGCAATCTGAATTTCAGCATTTAGAAATTTATGAAACCGAAGGATTCGGCAATTTGATGGTGATTGACGGTTGCACGATGGTTTCAACGCGGGATAATTTTTTTTATCACGAAATGATGAGCCATACCCCGCTGTTTACCCATCCTGACCCGAAACGGGTCTGGATTATCGGTGGCGGTGATTGCGGTACGTTACGGGAAGTGTTAAAGCATCCTGGCGTTGAAAAAGCCGTCCAGATTGATATTGACGAGCGTGTTACCCGTCTGGCGGAAATTTATTTCCCTGAGTTGTGTGAGTCGAACAATGACCCTCGGGCTGAATTGAAATTTATCGACGGCATTAAATGGGTTAAGGACGCTGTGCCTAATTCAGTGGACATTATTATCGTTGACAGCACCGATCCCGTGGGCCCTGCTGAAGGCTTGTTCAGTGCAGCGTTTTATCGTGATTGCTTTAAGGCGCTTTCGCCGAATGGCTTTGTCGTACAGCAAAGTGAGTCCGCATTGCTGCATTTAAAATTGATCGGCGAAATGCGCGATGCCATGAGCAATGCCGGTTTGAGCCATTTGCAGACCTTCTTTTTCCCGCAATGTATCTATCCATCCGGCTGGTGGAGCGGTACGATTGCCAGTAAAGTGGCATTGGCTGGTTTTAGGGAACAGGATTGTGCCAATAAAGCCTTTGATACGGAATTCTACAATGTTGATATGCACAAAGCCGCTCTAGCCCAACCTGAGTTCTTTAAAAAAGCGATGGCGAAAAAATAACCGACCATGCACTTTTTAACCAGCTTCCAGTTATTGGAACGCATTAGCGCCCTGCTCAGTTCTGAAGACCGTAAACGCTATGCCGCACTGGGCATTCAACCTGTGCATGTGCAAGTGCTAGAATATTTATCCTTGTGCAACCATTACAGCGACACGCCGGCGGCACTGACTGAGTATTTGGGGCTAACCAAAGGCACGGTGTCGCAATCGTTGCAGATACTGGAACGCAAGGGTTATATCAGCAAAACCCAAGACAGTGATGACGGGCGTGTGGTACATTTACGACTGCTGGACGCTGGTTTGGAAATGTTGCACAAGGTGCAGCCGCTGGAGATTTTTACCGAGGCGGAAGAACGTTTATTGGATCGGGAGTTTAAATCTTTGCGCCACGCGTTAGGGACGACCCTGCAAGTCTTGCAAAAAGCCAATAGTACCAATAGTTTTGGACTTTGCACGACCTGTCGGCATTTTAAAGAAGCCGAAGGTTATACCCTGTGTGGTTTAACCGATGAACCTTTACGCCGCGAAGCTTTGCAAAAAATTTGTCGTTTACATCAGTTTCCTTGATTGATTCACTGATACATAGGGTACGCATTGCGTACCTTCAATAGATAATACGGTACGTGATACGTACCCTAAGCTTTTTCACCTCACACGAGAAATCCCCATGTTTGATCCCAAAGCCATAGAAGACATCGCCAAACGTTTAACCGACTCCATGCCCGCCAGTTTCTCGAATATTAAAGAAGAGCTGGAAAAGAACTTTCATGGCATTTTACAAAGTGTGCTGGGCGCTTTGGATTTAGTGACGCGCGAAGAATTTGAAGTGCAGAAAGCGGTGTTAGCCAAGACCCGCAGTAAATTGGAAGAAATGGAAAAACGCATTACCGAAATCGAACAACAGCTTTTACCGAAGTAAGCTAACCTTTACCGCGAAATCACATGTCCTTAGCCATAGCTTATAGCCGAGGGCGTTCCGGTATCGACGCGCCATTGGTCACTGTTGAAGTCCACGTTACCAATGGCCTGCCGAGTTTAAATATCGTCGGCTTGCCCGAAACCGCGGTTAAAGAAAGCAAAGATCGGGTGCGTGGCGCAATCCTCAACTCCAACTTCCAATTCCCCACGCAACGCATCACCATTAATCTCGCCCCCGCCGACATCCCCAAAGAAGGCGGGCGCTTTGATTTGGCCATTGCATTAGGCATTCTTGCAGCCTCTGAACAAATCCCCAAAGCAGCGCTTAGTCGCTATGAATGTGTCGGTGAATTGTCGCTGGGCGGCGAATTACGCGCCATCAGCGGTGTATTGCCGATAGCCATTCAAACCAAGCGTGCAGGGCGTCAGCTTATTTTGCCTGCCGCCAATTTGGAAGAAGCGACCTTGGTGAAGGATGTAGTGGTGATCCCTGCCAATCATTTATTGGAAGTCTGCGCCCATCTCAATGGTCAACGCCTGATCCAGTCGGAAATGCAAACCATCACCCCACAAGGCGATGATTTCGATATTGATTTCTCCGACGTGCAGGGGCAATTCCATGTTAAGCGTGCGTTTGAAATTGCCGCTGCGGGGATGCACAATCTCATCATGCTCGGGCCGCCAGGCACGGGAAAGTCCATGCTCGCCTCGCGCTTGCCGACGATCTTACCGCTGCTTAACGAACAACAAGCCCAAGAAAGCGCCGCGATAGCGTCCATCAGCGATCAAGGGCTGGATGTCAAGAACTGGCTAAAACCGCCTTATCGCGCCCCGCACCATACCGCTTCTGCTGCGGCCTTGGTGGGTGGTGGCAGTAACCCTAAGCCAGGGGAAATATCGCTGGCGCATTGGGGAACTTTGTTTTTGGATGAGCTACCGGAATTTGACCGCAAAGTATTGGAAGTCTTGCGAGAACCTTTGGAAACCGGACACATCACCATTTCCCGCGCCAATCGGCAAGTGGATTTCCCCGCTAAATTCCAGCTTATCGCCGCCATGAACCCCTGCCCTTGTGGATTTATGGGCGATGCTTCCGGTCGTTGCCGCTGCACTTCCGAGCAGGTCGCCCGTTATCGCGGCAGAGTTTCAGGGCCGTTATTGGATAGGATCGATATGCACCTCGAAGTGCCACGCATACCCCACGAAATATTACGCAAAGGCTCACCCGGCGGGGAAGAAAGCAGCGCGACGATCCGTACCCGAGTGACCGCCGCGCGTGACCTCGCCTTCGCCCGCAGCGGCAAGATGAACGCGATGCTTAGCGCCGTGGAAGTGAAGCGCTACTGCGAGTTATCGGAAGCGGGTCATCAATTAGTCGCGCAGGCGATGGAGCGCTTTGGCCTGTCGAACCGTGCGTATCATCGTATCTTAAAGCTGGCGTTAAGCATCGCTGATTTGGCAGGCTCTAAAAGCATTGAAATCCCGCATATCAGCGAAGCGATTGGTTATCGTAAGCTTGATCGGACGCTTTAAAGCCGCTAAAACATACGTGATAGAATTCCATCAACTAAAAACACTTAGTCTATGCGCATTTATAGTCCCCTATTGTTACTTTTACTGCTGGTCGGCTGTACATCAACACCCAAAGCACCGGTCACGCACGTAGCGCCGGCTTATAACGAACTTAACGCTGTTGAAGCTTTTTATGGTGTCGAGGCCAGAAAGCGCGTGCAAGCCTGGCGGCAGTTGTTGCGTAATAATAGAGGGCGAGCTATTGACACACGACTACAGGTCAGTAACGATTTTTTCAACCACTTAAAATTCGAGGATGATATTGAACATTGGTGGGTAGAGGATTATTGGGCGACACCGATTGAAACCATTGCGACTAACGGCGGTGACTGTGAAGATTTTGCCATTGGCAAGTATTTTACCCTGACGGCGTTGGGCGTCCCCGATCAATGTCTCAGAATTACTTATGTAAAAGCCTTAACCGTGGATAAACCGCACATGGTGTTAACGTATCAGTGCAATGCAGGGGATGAAGCTTTGATATTAGATAGTCTAGTTAAGAGCATTTTGCCCGCAGAAGACCGCACCGACCTGGTGCCGGTTTACAGCTTTAATGCCAAGGGGCTGTGGCTTGGCGCTCAAGGCAATAATAGTACAAAGCTAAGCAATGGCGGCAATATCAGCCGTTGGCGTCAGCTTTTACAGCGCGTGGATAAACCGCTGAAGCCCTGATTTTTTTTGGCGAAGCTAGGTTAAATACATGTTCTGGGGCTTAAGCTGCCAATTTTGCAATATTGATCGTTACGCACCCGCACCGTTTCGGTGAGTGTTTGCGTGGTGGTGGCATCCTCTTCAAGTTCGCCGGTCAGGCCGATCTTAATGTTGCGGATAATTAGGCATTCATCGCCTACATTGCAGGTTACCACTGCACTGGTGGGATGAAGTTTTTTCTGGGTAATGTTCAGTAAAACGGGAGGATCTGGATCCAAGGTAAAAGTTAGCTGTGTGATTTTCACTTTCGGTGTGGTAATGCTTTCCCAAATGCCATTGGCGCATGGCAAAGCAGTCGAAGTACGTCGCATCTGCAATAAGTCATTTTTTAATCTAAACCCCATTCGTTCACTGGAGTCAATAATGCTTGGGGTTGCCGTATTTTTGTCGTACAGATAAGTAATACAGGGATCACTGGCTTCAATATTAATTTCCGTAAACGGATTATGTCTAATGGTATTCAGAAACGCGGGCGCATTTGTAATGGAAGCGTTGTACCTATAGCCAGCCCGTCGGATGTCACGTACCATAATATCCATCATGACCCGCAAATCCTGATTGAGCATGCTGAGCTTAATATTGTCGCTACTGTTTTTAGCGCTGCCGGTAAAAATCTTGATTGCGCCCGCCACCACAATAGCGCCGACCAATAATCCAATCATTAATTCGATTAGCGATAAGCCTTTTTGTGTCCTAATTAGCATGTGTCATATCCGCCTATAT
>JABFRM010000317.1 GCA_013141155.1 Methylococcaceae bacterium
AGTCATGCCAGGTCAGCCCGGTACTATTGACTCTGGCGGTTATAATCCAATACCTGCCCCAATCAGCACTGGCAGCTCAACAACCTTCATTCAGCCTAATGGAACGTGGGGCAGCGCAACGTCCTCGAGCGCCAGTCAAGCGCCCGTTCAATCGGCACCCGAACTGGTCATGCCCATAGCGCCGCTTGCCCCACAGTCTGCGGAAACCAACAGTGCAGCACCCCCTAATCAAGATGCAGGATTCGCTATACCCAAAGAAGTCACCAACCAAGCTCCGGCAGCAGAGGAATCATTCGGTAACAGTTCACCACCACCGCCAGCAAACGATCCTGCATTGGTTGCACCCGCAGCAATAGAATCACCAGTCACGCAATCGCAGCCAGAATCGAATGCCGCAAGCCAACCAGCCGCCATAGCTCCAGATATGGTTATGCCCAATTCCAACTCGGTGCAAGCACCTGAATCGGTGTCGACTCCCTCAGCACCGGAACTTTCCCCTGCACCTGCTCCAGCACAGGAACCAGCGCCTGCGCCTGCCCCTGCTCCAGCACCGGAACCTGCTCCAGCACCGGAACCTGCGCCCGCCCCAGCACCTGAACCAGCCCCTGCACCTCCGCCTCCAGCGCCGGAACCTGCCCCTGCTCCAGCACCAGCACCAGAATCCGCACCGGCTCCAGCACCCGCGCCATCACCTTCTTCAAAATCTGATAGTGAAAAGCAGGATGCGCCAGCACCTTAACCTCAAGGTGCAATAAATTCATTCGGGGGTTGCTGACGCATCAGCAACCCTTTTTATGAGCCGTCACATCGCGCCCTAATACGCGTCTGGACAGCTTAGCTAAATGGGTATTATGCCGAAAATCTGTCATTGTTAAGCCATTAGTGTATAAATCTAAAGCCTTTCCATTCTCGGGCTGAATCAAATGCGCGTTTAAATACCCTTCCTGTTTAAACCCCAAGGCTAAGGTGTTTTTTTGTGCAATAGGATTAATGCCATAAACATAACTGGTCAGCTTGTTTAAGTTTACGCGATTGAACGCAAAATCCATGATCAAAAGACTGGTTTCCAGCCCAGTATGACCAAGCCGATCAACGGGCTCTGGAATACCGATAAGCAGTTCAGCGCGGCGATGGGCAAATTGAATGTCAACCAGATTGGCAATGCCGATCGGTCGAGAAATATGCGTTGCATCCGTTCGGCAAATTATCCAGTCTATGGCTTTACTTTGACAAGGATGTAATTGCGCATTTTGGTGCAGTTTTTTTTCGAGGAGCTTTACCGGTTGATTACACGGTAAAAAATGATGGTAGAACCGCATAAAGTCCTGTGCTGCATAACAACGGCTGAGATATTCACTATCGCTAGCCTGAAAACGCCGCAGCAGCAAGGTGTTTCCATATAGGGGTTGTAACCAGGCTGAATCAACTTCCCTAAGACTGCGTTGCGCATTACTATCTTCCGGATTTAAACTGAGAATTTGCTGATAACAGTGTTGCGCAGCCGTAATTTGCCCGTTTTCCTGCAAGGCTTGTCCCAGATTGTAAAGGGCTTCGGGATAGTTCGCTTGTATTTCCAAGGCTTTTTGAAAACAACTAATGGCTTCAGGATATTGCTGCTGCTTTTGTAAGGCAATGCCAAGGTTATTATGCGCCAAGGCATACTGGGGATTAAGTTGCAGAGTCCTACGAAAATATTCAGTTGCCAGTGCAAAATCGCCTTGCAAAAGATAAGCATTGCCTAAAATATTATGGCTTTGATGATGATTAGGATTAAGTGCAATAGAATGCTTACCTTGTTCGACAGCCTCACTAAACTTACCTTGCTCAAGCAATGCGTTCGCATAGTTACCATAAAACTCAGCACGTTTAGGCGCAACCTTAATGGCACGGATAAAGTAGTCTTCAGCAACCTCATAAGCTTTTTTTTGGGCACTCAGAACACCTAAAAAATACAAGGCATCGGGATATTCTGGGGCTACCGTAAGCACTTGCAGACAGCATTCGGTAGCTGCCTGCAAATCGTCGGATTGATGTAAAGCCACCGCGGCTTTAAGCAGATTGTGCACGGCGCTGAGCATAACTTGATCACTAACCAGTTGTAGAGACGCAAAACATTGCGACTCTATAAATTTTAAGGAAAAATCTGCATTTGCTTCTTAGGGTAACCCGGTGATCCCCTTGATAACAGTCACTATTTTAATTAATATAGTGCTGCTGGCAAATCATGCACGCCAACTAACGCCACCGCATCTGAGGATGATAAGGAGAGTTCAAAACCTGTAACAGATCCACTAGAAACCGCATCAGGATCAGCCGTGGTTTTGAAATTCAAACTATATGGATCTACAAAACCGCTATAAGCGTTACCGTTTAGGTCGGTAATAGCATCCCCAGCAACCGTCAAATAATATTGCGTACCCAATAGTAAATCTGCGGCTGGATCGATGATCAACGTACCGCTGCTTAACGCATCAACGTTAATGGTTCCACCTGCCGAACCCACACCTTGTACAAAACTTTCCACCAGGCTATCGTCAGCCATGTTGTGTAATTCAATATGACCATTACCGAAACGGAGCGCTTCATTAAAATTTAAATTAATATCCACATTAACCCCAATGTGGGTTTGATTGTCTATCGGCGAAGCACTAATAAGCTCAGGCGCTTTAGTATCAGGGGACGCGGTGGTGAAATTAAGGCGCGTAGGATCAGTAAAACCAGCAAAAGCGTTACCTGCCTTATCGGTTAAAGCATTGTCAGCAACAGTAATATAATACAGGGTGGCAGGTTCATATTGAATCAATGACGGATTAACCGAAACAAAAGTACCATTGATAACCGCATTATCACCGACTGAACCTTGTCCTTGGATAAACGTTTCCACCACACTGCCGTCGGCGGCTTTATGCAGCGTAATGGCGCCGACTCCAAATTTGACTTCTTCATTAAAGGTCATATTGATGGTTGGGTTAGCCACATTAGTCTGATTATCTAGCGGACTGCTATTGATAAGCAATGGCGCCTGCTGATCGGGCATTAACGTCGAAAAACTCAGCTGATTAGGATTATCAATGCCTGCAAACGCATTCCCCACCAGATCAGTGATTGCGGTATCAGATACCGTAAAATAATACTGCGTTGCAGGATCCAAATTGGCAAGCGGATTAATGACGACACCAGATTTAGAAACGGTCACATTACCCCCAGCAGAACCCACGCCTTGGTTAAAGCTTTCAATCAAGCTATGGTCTGCTAATTTATGCAACTCAATGCTGCCGTTACCAAGCTGAACCGTTTCATCAAATGCCAGTAAAAAATGCTTATCATCAACGGGGTTAGCGCCTATCAGTTTGGGCGGCAAACGATCCACACCAGCGGTAAAGAAATTTAGGGTATCAGCATCTACAAAACCTGCAAATGATTCACCCGCAGTATCACTAATAGCGCCGTCATCAACAGTAAGGTAATAT
>JABFRM010000070.1 GCA_013141155.1 Methylococcaceae bacterium
TGCCTATCGGTAAGCCTCTGTATTTCACCTACGCGTTGCTCCGGCTCAACACCCGGCCCTGTGCAGCTATCGGGGACTAAAAATCATCACTTCGCTATCGCTCCGTTTCCATGATTTTCAGCGAATGTTAACCATCAACAAAGGAAAAGCAATGTCCGGTGAAACCGTAGGTACAGTTCGATTAATTCTCAGGCTAGAAGGCTTATGTGTCCTGATAGCCGCCCTACTCGCTTACTCGACGCTTGATTTTAGCTGGGGGACATTTGCGTGGTTCTTTTTCACGCCTGATCTTTCTTTATTTGGCTATTTTGCAGGGTCACGCATCGGCGCGATTGCGTATAACACCGCGCATTCCCACATTGGCGCACTGCTTTGCCTTGTTGCGGGTTTTTATCTGCCTGCCCCTACGTTGCAATGTGCAGGGGTAATTTGGTGCGCGCACATAGGCTTTGACCGTGCGTTGGGTTACGGCCTCAAATACGCAACCGGATTTGGTTTTACGCATTTGGGAGTTATTGGCAAATTCGCCAATGCCATGCCCGTAGCCTCTAGGGGTGATTAATGAATCATCTATCTTCCCCCAAAATCTGCACTCTGCGCAGATAGCGCCCAATATCACTATACCGATTCATTTACAATTCCGCTGCACCGCACGGATATTACAGTCGCTGAACTCATTCCAGCGTTCTTTCAGTCCGCGCCCAGTTGGGTGGACTGCATGGATGTAGGAAGTAGAGCAACGCAGGAGCAGTTGCCGAGAGCGTGTCGAAGGGTTGAGTGGGCGTTGTGTGGCCACCAAATGGGTGTGCGTAAAAAAAACCGCTCATGCTTCGACTGGACTCAGTATTTATGCCCTGCTGTTTAGGGTACGAACGGGTTTCTTCACGCCCAACTGATTTTTTTAGGATAAAACGTTTCGGTAGCATTTGAGACGTTTTGGCACTTTCAACCCGCGACCCTTGATTTTAAATGCTCAGCTAGACGTTGCATCGCCAAAGAGGTGTCATCAACAGCAAGATGCACATTGATAATGCTTGGCGAGCTGACATTATCCAATGCTGCGATAATTGCGTTTTCAAAGGCTACTTCGGTGGGTGCATCATATCCTTTAAGCGGGCCAAACAATTCACCCAAACGGTCAAACTGCCAACGGCTAATATCATTGAAGGTGCCTTCCAGGATGTTGCGTTCAGTACTGTAACCGCCGTTGTTAAACACCACCACGATAGGCGCCAGTCCAAGTTTGGCGTGGGTTGAAAGCTCGGTGCCGGTCATTTGAAAAGCACCATCCCCCACCAGGATTAGCGTACGATGGCCAGGACGGGCGCAAGCGCAACCAAGCGCGGCAGGTACGGCAAAGCCCATAGTCGCATAAAAGCTGGAGGCAAAAAATTCGCTTTGCTCATGCACATGCAAATCAATGGCAGCAAAAAGGCAATCCCCCACATCACACACCACGATCATGTCTGGCGTGAGTGCTTGGTTAAGCCGCGCCATTAACCGTGCAATGGTCATCGCTGCATTCGGTGCTGGAAACTGGCTGGCATCGGTTGCCGTCATTGCCGCTGGACTATTTTCCCTACAGGGTTTAACCGCTCGAACTAAAGCCGACAAGAAATCCGCTATCGCGATGCGAGGATAACGGTGGGCGCTTATCACGACTTCGTTCTGGGCGACACGGATCATTTTATGCGGATCTAGGCGGGCAGTGAAGATGCCAGTGTCGATGTCGTTCAAGGTAACTCCCAACATCAGCAATAAATCGGATTGTTCCACGCCGTAACGCACCGACTCTGAACTCATTGCGCCTTCGTAAATTCCTAAATAGGCAGGATGCCGTTCAGCAAAAACCGACTTCCCAGTCAAAGTGGCAACAACCGGTAAATTCGCCCGTTCAACCAATTTGATCAATGCGCCCTGCAAGCCACGCCGATGCAATTCCACTCCCGCCATGAGCATCGGTGAAATCGACCTCTCCATCAGCGTTAAGGTTTCCGCAACTGCTTCTGACAAGGCCGATTCATCACTCACAAAAGCAATTTCCTCTACTTTCGGCATTGGGTAACCTTTAACCAGAACTAAGTCACGCGGAATTTCAATATAAACTGGCTTACAATGCTGCCGTGCCGCCGCAATAGCCCGATCAATTTGCCGAAAAGCAATAACCGGATCATCCAGCACCACCGTGGCACAAGTGACACGTTCAAATATCTCCCGTTGAAAAGTAAAAGGCCCGAAGCGATGGTGGATTAACGGATCGTCGCGTTGTTCAACCACCCCAGGCGCACCGCTGATCACAATGACAGGCGAAGATTCGGCATACGCTCCGGCAACGGCATTAAGCGTATTCAATGCGCCGACGCCATAAGTGACTGCCAATGCGCCAATGCCTTGGCAGCGCGCATACCCATCTGCGGCAAATGCGGCGGCATCTTCTCGCGTCGTGCCGATATGCTGGATTTGGCTTTTGACCAGTAAGCCATAAAAACCCAGTACATAATCCCCAGGAACCCCGAAAATATGCCCAACCCCAGCTTCATATAAACGGTTGAGGAGGTATTGCCCAATTGTTTCTGACTTGATTGTATGCATTAGAAATCCCCTTATAGGAACTTGATGTATGATACCCAGTAGGATGATAATACCCCTTGGACATCTTGTTTGGGCGTTTAATTCCCTCAAAAACCACATTCGCCCGAAACACGGCAATCATCCAACAAAAATCAACGTGTTTCGATTTGTTTTGTCCCTATCAACGTTAGAGGTACTTTTATGTCTCATTTACCATTAGATACTGATGCCGTCATTACGGTACTCAATAAAATTATAGAAACCGAACTGGCTGGGGTCGTGCGTTATACGCACTATGCCTTAATGGTGGTAGGTTTTGGCCGCATCCCCATTGTTTCCTGGATGCGTAGCCAAGCAACAGAATCATTGGCACATGCCAGTGAAGCCGGTGAATTAATTACCCATTTTGATGGACACCCTTCCTTGGGTATAGGCGCTTTATTGGAAACGCATCGACACGATCTTGGCGACATTTTGCGAGAATCACTGGATCATGAAATGTTGGCTTTATCGGCCTACACGCATTTACTGGAATTGGTCAACGGGCGGAGTGTTTTGCTGGAAGAATATGCCCGCCGCCTGATCGCCCAAGAAGAAATGCACATCGGGGACGTACGCAAAATGCTCGCCAAACCAGGTGCGTAACCTTTTTTTATGAAACACAAAGCTACTAAAGATTGTAGTATTGAAATTGAATCCGCTTTGACTGAAAGTGAGGAGCGGTTTCAGCAAATGGCGGAAATGACTGGTGAATGGTTATGGGAACAAGACCCCAAAGGCTTTTACCTCTACAGCAGCAACGCCGTGAAACAACTTTTAGGGTTCAGCTCGGATCAAATCATCGGCAAACATTACACCGCATTTTTAACGACCAAAGAC
>JABFRM010000351.1 GCA_013141155.1 Methylococcaceae bacterium
GTGTAAAACGCATAAAGCTTACTCAACTTAATCGAGAATCATTATGAAAAAAAATTTGTTGCTGCCACTGCTGATGCTGTTAAGCAGCGTCGCGTTTGCCTCCACCGATCATTACATACTGCGCGATAATAGCCATGTGTACCATTTAAAAATCACTAAAATTGCCGACGACATTAAAGTCAGCGCAGATGTTGATTTTGAGCCTAATGCGTCCGAAACGGGTAAGCGTGCCTGTTCAGCAGATATTTCCGGCGAAGCTAAAAGTGAAAGTGAAAATGTGTTGGTGATGAAGCGGCAAATGGAAGGGGAAGCGCATTTTTGTACCCTCAAAATCCAATTGAACCCTACGGGTGCAAAACTAGAGCAATCAAAGGATTGCAGTTATTTTGCTGCGGGTCTTTGCCATTTTAATACCGATGGTAAAGAATTGCTCAAAGTGAAATAATTCCAAGGTTGCAGCAGTATGCCAGTGTAATACTAAACTGCAACCAATGCGATTGCAGTTTAGTTTTTTAAAACCAAGCAATTTAATAGACATACCCTAAACATAGCTCGGACAATATGCCTTTCAACAATGTTAGAGCATGCCTAAATAATCGATTATTGCCTGTCAGTCAGGATCATGCTCATTGATTAGAAAAAGCAGTGGGCTCGCAACTGATAATGTTGTCATCATTATCCTCATCGTTATCACTGGTTTCCGGCCCTGCACCTGGTTGATTGTCGTCGTCGTTGTCATTGGTGTCAACGCAATCTGGGATTGGTGTAGGCGCTGGCGTTACTCTGACCTTAGGGATTTCAGTTGGTGTTACAGAAGGAATTGCCGTAGGTAGCACCGAAGGAATCACTGTAGGTGTCACAGAGGGGGTCACCGTAGGCGTTGGAGTGCAGGCACTCTCCTCGCCATTATTATGGCCATCATGTGTATTATTTTCACGGTGTCCATGTCCATTATGCTTATTTTTCTCATGATGAACAGGTGCTTTACAATCCTCCTTAACCCGATCAATTTCGCCGTTTTTATGTTTAGCAATAGGTAAATTAATATCAACCGTTAAGCTATAAAGACCATTCAAACCGCCGACCCAATTGTTAAAATCTAAAGGATCGCCGCCTGGCGTTGTAATCACTTCGTAGAAGGTGTATTGATTAGCAGGAAAGTCCTGTGCCGATATGGTCAGTACGTCCAAGTTTGCATTAAAAACACCCTCTTTTTGATAAGGTAGCGCTTTATCGGTCAGCGTTTTCCCTTGGTCAGCAAAGAACACCAGCTTACCGTTAATAGTGGTTGTTAAATACAAATCGCCAGTCACCGCTTCATCAAATTTCGCAGAAATGACGGCTGAATCTGTTTTATTTAAAACAGATTTAGACGTTATTAATTGTGCCGATACGCCCATAGTCACCAAGCTTAATCCGGCACCTATAACCAGTGGTTTAATATTAAAGTTATTCATTTTTCCTTCCTATTAAAGTTAAAAGATCGCCAACATAGCCAGACAGGCTGTATCAATTTTATCGATCCTCAGCATACGCCGAGATCGGATAAAAAATCGTCGACGGTTAACTATAGCATTAATCATACCATTTTTATGGTAAATATTAAGTAATTGATTATTAATGTATATGTTAGGTTGGCGCAGTATTTAAAAAACAATACACTGCAATTTTGGTATGAAACCCTGCAAAAAACGTATGCTTTCATACCAAAATTGCAGCCTTTTATTAGGGTGAATTAAAGAATAAGGACATAAGGATTATCCATCTTATTACCTTGCCGCCCTAAAATTTTCTAAACGCTTGGGGTAAATTAAATGCGCTAGCTGCATTACGGTCTTCCACGCCAACAAATCGTTGCTGTCCTAATTATTGGCGTGTAATCGGTGCAAATCAACCAATGCCTGGTTTTTTTAAACCATTTAAGTATTTTTTAACCCTTAAGCTTTTCGCGCGTAATTAAATAACAATACTATATTCAGTGCTTTATAAATATTAATACTACTGGCACGTTAATTGCTGTTGTTTAGGTACTTGGCAACATTAATATTTTTAAAACAGAGGATATGTTATGAGTGAGATAACTCAAACTTTAGTGCCCAAAACCGGCCTGGCGGGATTAAAAGAAAACTGGCGTAGCGACTTGTTGTCTGGTTTTCTGGTGTTTTTAATCGCCCTGCCTTTGTGCCTAGGCATCTCGATGGCTTCAGGATTCCCGCCTTCGGCGGGGATTATCACCGCAATTATCGGCGGCATGTTGGTTTCACGTATCAGCGGCTCATACATCACCATCAATGGCCCTGCGGCAGGTCTAATTGTAGTGGTATTAGATGCGGTACAGGGGCTGGGGGAGGGTGATGCGATGGCGGGCTATCGTTATACGCTGGCAGCTATCGTGGTGGCGAGTGTCTTGCAGATACTCATGGGGGTGTTTAAAGCTGGTCGGCTCAGTTCGTTTTTTCCGGCCTCGGTGATACATGGCATGTTAGCTGCGATTGGCATTATTATCATGGCAAAACAAATCCATGTGG
Organism: Methylococcaceae bacterium; assembly: GCA_013141155.1. GTDB lineage: Bacteria > Pseudomonadota > Gammaproteobacteria > Methylococcales > Methylomonadaceae > SXIZ01. Next base: position 2,529 of record JABFRM010000351.1, read on the forward strand.
TGCTGGGTAACGCGCCGGAGAAGGGCAGCAGCTTGTTTTCGACGATTGCCCAAATCCCGCACAGCATCCTAAATATGAACCATGAAATTGCCATTATTGGCTTGACTGGATTGGCGATTCTGATCATCTGGTCGCAAGTTAAAAACGCCACCTTAAAAATGATTCCGGCACCGCTGATTGTGGTGTTGGTGGGCATCGGCTTAGCAAAGTATTTTGATTTGGATCATGAACACATGTATTTGTTTCTGCCGGATGCACAATTTTTACCCCATCATGAGGAAACGGTAGGCCCCAAGTTTTTAGTGGCGATTTCTGACAATTTCATGTCCAGTTTTTACTTCCCTGATTTTTCAAAGATTGCCACTGGCGAATTTTGGAAAGCCGTTATCACCATTGGTTTAGTGGGCAGTCTTGAAAGCTTGCTGAGTGCGATGGCGGTAGACAAACTTGACCCTTACAAACGTCATTCTAATCTGGATAAAGATTTAACCGCTGTTGGTGCCGGTAACTTGCTGGCGGGTTTGGTGGGTGGGTTGCCGATGATTGCTGAAATCGTCAGGAGTTCTGCTAACGTTAACAATGGTGCCAAAACCAGTTGGGCTAACTTTTTTCATGGTTGCTTGCTATTATTGTTTGTCGCACTTTTCCCGCGTTTGATTCACAGTATTCCGTTGGCGGCTTTGGCTTCCTTATTGGTTTTTACCGGTTTTAGGTTAGCTTCGCCTAAATCATTTGCGATGGTGTTAGGCGTTGGTAAAGAACAATTGTTTATGTTCGTGGTGACCATTATTGGCGTGTTGGCGACCGATTTATTAGTGGGGGTGGTGATTGGTATCTTAACTAAATTTGCAATTCACATGCTCCGTGGTGTTAGGGTCAATAACCTGTTCAAAATTCACTTTGTGGTCGAGCGTATCAATGACGAAGCAACCGTAGTGGAGATAGTGGGTGCGGCTATTTTTTCAAATTTTATCAGCTTAAAAAATGCCTTGGCGCAGCTTGCACCCGCTAAGAAAATTATTTTTCAGTTGAATAATGCGTATTTAATTGATCATACCGTCATGGAATTTTTGCATGATTTTGAGCATAACTATGTGGCAAACGGCGGTAGTTGTGAGTTTTTGGGCATGGAAGTACACGATACTTTTTCGCAACATCCTTTGGCGGTGCGCAGAATGAAGCCGGACAATATGAGTCGGCGCAAGACTGACCACCATGGCATGAGTTTTACCCAACCTAAATCATCACCCCATTTAGCATTGGTTGATACTGAAACGGCTCAGCCTGCTGCTTTGAAAAAGAAGGGTTAAGGGAATTGCCATGACTAATACACATTCAAAAATTCATTTCGATGACCAGCCAGAACTGCACGCTTTTGATCTGGACACCGCCATCGACCATATCGCACATTGGTTGCCCACCCAAGGGCCGATCAAGGATTTTATCCACCACAATACCCTGCATGCGGTGCAGCATTATCCTTTTCATAAGGGTGTGGCAGTGGCGGCAAAAGTGTTCGGTGCGCGTAGTTACCTACCCATGGCAGACTATCAGGCACTTTACCAACAAGGTAGAATCAAGGATTTTGCCATTGACTGGGCGCTTAAGCATTCTGGTTGTAAACTTGAAAATGTTTCAGCGTTACGCGAAAAATTATTCGTTATTGATAGCGATGAGCATTACCCGCCGATCTCATTGGCGAATCATGGCATTCGCAATAGCTGGCTCACTTATCTTGAAGTCGATTTAAATTCGCTGGTGCATCCGATTTTGTTTCGATTGCTGGCAAATTTTCTTGATCAAGGCATTAGTCGCTGGACGCTCTCCAAAACCGACGAATCCTTCTGGGCGTGTGTGTGGCGATTGGCGCAAAACAGTTTATTGCCGCTGTATCCTTTCAGCGATCCTTTCGTGCGCGAGTTGTTAAACCAAAAACCGGATAAAATTATTCTGACTTGTTTGAAAAGTATTGTCGGGGCTGAGTCGCTGTATGAACAATACTTGTTGGAAATGTTACTGGCACACCCAGGCTGGTCTGGGATGGTAAGGCTTATTGAACTTGACCCCAAAGCCTTGTTGGAGCGGCGCAATATTTCCTTAAAACAAGTAATTGCAATAGAGCTACTTGCTGAATTGGCGATTCTGCGTAAAAACTGCGGTATTGGTTTTACCCCTATTGCCCAAATGCCACATTCCAACGACATACCGCTGCTGAGCGCTTATGAAAGTGACGCCATTGTGCCCTTAACCTTAAAAGTATGGCATGAAGCCATGGAGTATGCGCTGCACAGCGAATTGTTGCTTGCCTTAAAATCTCAGGATGCCCCAGCTAAATCTAAAACAGCACCGATTGCACAAGCATTTTTTTGCATTGATGATCGCGAATGCTCAGTGCGCCGCTATTTGGAAGCGCTCAATCCTGGCATTGAAACCTTTGGCGCGGCGGGGTTTTTTGGTATTGATTTTTTGTATCAGGGTTTTGATGATGCTTATCCCGTTGCGCAATGCCCCAATATTTTAAGTCCTAAGCACTTGATTTTGGAAACCAATCTTCAGCCGGAAGCCGATAAAAATGACATCACTGAAGGTCTATCTAATTTGCATATCAAGCCGCATTCGTTATTTCGCGGTTGGCTGTTTACGCAAATATTGGGGTTGGGTTATGCGGCACGAATGCTCTGGGATGTTTTTCGTCCTGGCGCACAATTATTAAACATCCAAAAATTAAGCGAAGTGGATGCGCATACTAAATTACATTTGTTACGGGAAAGTGAGGAACCAACTGAAGATGGACGCTTACTGGGATTTTCGTTGCCAGAAATGGCTGACAAAATTGAAGGCTTGTTGCGTAATATCGGCCTGACCCAAAACTTTGCACCGCTAGTGGTGATAGTGGCGCATGGTTCCAGCAGCACCAATAACCCGCATTTTGCCGCTTACGATTGCGGTGCTTGCTCAGGCAAACCTGGCGCACCCAACGCGCGCGCCTTCGCTTGGATGGCTAATCACGAAGCAGTACGCGAAATTCTCAATGAACGCGGCATTGTCATTCCTGCCAGCAGTCATTTTATTGCCGCACTACACAATACCAGCCGTGATGAAATTACCTATTTCGACAAGCATCTGTTTGAACAATACCCGACCGAGGGTTTGCAAATTTTCCAGGACACGATGGCAAAAGCCTTGCAAAAAAATGCTGTGGAACGTTGCCGCTGGTTTGAGTTGGCGCCTGAGTCGAACGCGAATGATGCAGCGCACCAACATGTCAATACCCGCGCTTCTTCGATATTTGAGCCACGTCCTGAGTTGAATCATTCCAACAATTTATACTGCGTGGTTGGTAGAAGAACTTTAACCAAGGGCTTATTTCTGGATCGCCGTGCTTTTCTGCATTCTTACGATCCTGGCACTGATCCTGAAGGCCAACTCATCGTTAAAATTTTGTCGGCAATCATTCCGGTCTGTGGTGGCATTAATCTCGAATATTTGTTCTCACGCATTGATAATTCCGTTTACGGTGCCGGCACCAAATTACCGCACAATGTCATCGGTTTGCTGGGCGTAGCTAACGGCGTGGAAGGCGACCTGCGTACCGGTTTGCCGTCGCAAATGATTGAAGTACACGAACCAGCGCGCTTGCTGATTGTTATTGAACAATCGACTGAGCTGCTTGATAAAGCCTTTGCCAATCTGGGTGTTTTAAAAGAATGGTTGGATAAGGACTGGGTAAGAGTCGTCGCTTGCCATCCAGACAACCGTGCGCTGCATTTTTATCATAGCACTGGCTGGGAAGCGGTTGAGTTACCTGAAGACAGTACGGCTCCATCTGCAAGCCTTTCGGAACATATTATCGCTGGGCAACGCACCACCATTCCCGTGCATTTACTTCGGAGCGCCGCATGAATCCCTTATTAATCGCCACCATCAGTTTTTGGACGACCCATGCAATGGGACTCAGTATTATCTTGTTGCTTTTGTTTTGGGCGCTTAGCGGTTTTGCTGACCATGAATTCGAGTGGTTTACCCTGTATGAACGTGATACTTACCAGTTCCCGATCCTGTTCTTTTTTGATCGCGTAGGTGCGGCGTATCTGTTTACAGTTGGGTTGATTTTTTCGATCATCGTCCGCTATTGCCGGAATTATCTGCATCGGGAAGCGGGCTATAAACGCTTTTTTATGACCATCTTCGGCTTTGCTTTTGGCTTGAATATGGTAGTGCTGTCTGGCTCGATTGATATGTTGTTCGCGGGCTGGGAGATTGTTGGCATATCCTCATTTTTACTCATTGCTTTTTACCGGCATCGGGTGCAGCCGGTACGCAATGCCTTAAGAGCCTACACCGTGTACCGGTTTTGCGACATTGGTTTATTATTGGGCGCTTGGATGAGCCATGTGCTGTTTCATGAAAGTGATCACTTCAGCAATCTCTCGGTATTGTTTGAACACAGTGCGCCAACACCTGCCAGTTATCCGGCGTTATTTTTGATGTCCTTGCTGATTTTTATTGCCGCCTCGGGTAAATCGGCGCAGTTTCCCTTTTGTTTTTGGCTGCCTAGGGCAATGGAAGGCCCAACCCCTTCCAGTGCAATTTTTTATGGGGCTTTATCGGTACATTTAGGGGTATTTTTATTGCTGCGTACCATGCCGATTTGGAGTTACCACTATCTGCCGCGCACCATCCTGTTTTTGATCGGCTTTTTGACCTTATTGATCGCCGGTCTTGCAGAAAAAACCCAGTCGAACATCAAAGGGCAAGTCGCTTATGCGTCCATTACCCAAGTCGGCTTTATGTTTATGGAGTTGGCATTCGGACTGGAAGCATTGGTGTTAATCCACTTTATGGGCAACGCCTGTTTACGCTGCTATCAGTTGCTGGTATCACCCTCTATTGTTGCGCACATGCTGCGCATTGAAGGCGCTATTGATGCCACTCAGATTGCTAAACAGCCAGCAATGCAAAAATTTCTGCCCGTTTCAATCCGCGACACCTTGCCAGAAGTGATCCAAAACACGTTGTATGTGTTTGCTTTGCAAGAAGGCAATTTGGAATTACTGGTTCGTGCCGTACTTTGGACACCCTTGAAAAAAATGGGCGCAACAGTCAATGAAGTGGGTACTTGGTTGAAGTTGATTGGTGGTGCGGGGATTTTGGGGCTGCTTTGGCTGGCAACAACCGCCGTGGGCGGCGCGACCACTTATTTGGCGATTCCTGCCGCAGTCGCAATGGTCATGGCATCCTTAAGTGGATTCAGTCAGAACCACAGTTTTATTAAGGTTTGGAATGCTGTTGCTTTAAGCAGCTTGTTGGCTGCCAATGCGGTTTGGTTTTTACGCCCAAATGCAGGCTTAGATATTCTATTTTTTACCACTGGCATTATTCCTTCCTGGTTACTGGGTGTATGGGTATTAAGCAATCTACCCAACAAAGAGAAATTCAAGACTTTACCGTTTACTAACCGCGCCATGGCAGAAACCCACCCTGGTTTATCACTGCTGTTGTTTTTGAGCTTTCTAGGTTTAGTAGGATTTCCAATAACCCCCGCGTTTATCGGTGAAGATTTGCTGCTGTATCATGCCAGTAGCCAATATGCGTGGATTGCCGCCTTGATTGCCATGTGCTTTGTGGTTAACGGTATTGCGGCGGCGCGGGTTTTTCTCAGGATTTGTATGGGACGACCTTTGGAAATTAGTGCGGTTGATTTAAGGCAATTGCCTTAGATGCGTACCCTACAACGCTAAAGGATGATTATTAACATGCAGAAATACTTTACCAAAAAAATAACTATCGGCATCTTCACCCTGCTCTGGCTATCGCTGTCAGGTTCAGCGGTTGCAAAAACCACCGAGGACTTTCAAACCTGGGGCAACATTACCGCCACCGGCAGCCTGGACATTCTTAGTCCCAGTTTAAAGAGTTTTAAGTATTGGCTGGAAGGTCAAGGTCGTTTTGGCAATGATACTTCCCAGTTTTCGCAAGGGATGCTGCGGGCGGGTTTGGGTTATAAGCTTAACGAACAGACCAGTGTCTGGTTAGGCTATGCTTGGGTGCCAACTGAAGAGCCGTTTACCAAAACGCCGTTCGATGAGCATCGCATCTGGCAGCAAGTGTTATGGAGCGATAAATTTTCGTTCGGTACGTTAACCAGCCGCAGCCGGTTGGAACAGCGCTTTATCCCCACGGGCAGTGAAGTGGGCTGGCGCTTTCGGCAGATGTTTAAGGTATCGGTGCCGATGCCGTTTGCACCTGACTTCAGCTTGGTGGCTTCCGATGAGTATTTTGCCAATATCAATAAAACCAACTATGGTGCTGACGATGGATTTGACCAAAATCGGGCGTTCGGTGGGATAGGGTATAATTTCAACAAGAACATCAAAACCGAAGTGGGTTATATGAACCAATATATCCGTAAGACCGGGCCGGATCGGATGGATCATATTTTATCGTTAAATCTGTTTCTCAATTATTAACGCGCACAATCAATGCCTGTTGCGAATGACGTGTCTGGTTCCTTGACGACTTGTGCATTTAAAGCTAACCAGTAACTAAAGTATGCGTATTCTTTGTCTGCTTGTTCTGATCGTCATTACCATTCTTGAGATTGGCCCTTTGCCAATCTCAGGCTTGATATTGATATGGGTGGTATTATTTCGTCCAGACTGGTTTTATGATCTGGTGCAAAAAATTTATGATAAATAGCCGTAGCCTCTTACTTGGATCACTGTCTTAACTTAACGACAACGCTTATCGGCGATGGCTAAAGTAACCTTTTAATGTTTACGTGTCCAAAGAAACCAGATGAAACCAACATACGCCCGTCCTTTACAACATCGTGCCTTGGCTTTTTTAGTGCTGTTATTATTGGCGCTGGCAACGTTGGGCGGTATGATTTGGCGTAATTTGCATCATTTTAATACCGTGCTGTCGCATGTCAATTATTCGCACAGCGTACAAAATGTGTCGGTTGAACTTCAGCAAGCGCTTATTGAATATTTGATTGAAGCTGTGCCTGTCGCTTATCCAGAGGAATTAACCAAAACGATTGCCGCCTTAAATAAAACCATCACTGAAATGGATGCGTTAATTGCAGATGATGGCTTATTATCAGCCGACACGCGTGCCAGTATGGAAACAGTGCGGCAATTGCTGAGCGAAGCACACAATTTAGATAAAATCGCCAAAAACACCCGTTTAATTGGTGCGTTAAAAACCATGAGTGTCGCACTGGATGATGAAGTGATTGCGCGCGATCATTTATTGGAAAAAATCAGCCACGATACCGAAACCGAACTGTACATGGCATCGTTTACTTTAGTGGTGATATTAATCGTGGCGGTGTTATTTTTACTCCGCAGGCTGTTACATCCGTTAAATGATCTGAAACAACTTTTGCAGCGCTTAACCGAAGAAAGTTATATCCCCTTTGCCACCGATCATTTGGATCCTTTAATCTTGCCGGTTTTTAATAGCTATAACGAAATGGTTAAGCATTTGGCAGAATTAGAAGAGGCAAACCGCTCGCACGCGCGATCTTTGCAAAAAGAAGTGCGTATCGCGACCCAGGCACTATTGGAGCAGCAATACAGCTTGGCGAGAGCGGAGCGCTTAGCCGCCATCGGTGAAGTGGCCGCAGAGTTGGCGCATGAAATACGCAATCCGCTCGCCGGTATCCAGATGGCGTTTAACAATTTCCGCCGTGAAATTGATGATCCACAACAAGTTGAACGCATGGAACTGATTAGTTCGGAACTGAAACGCTTGGCAACTTTGCTAAATGACATGCTTGATCATAGCCGTCATTCACCCGAATCGGTCACGCAGTTTGATGTCGTGGTGTTAATTCGTGATTTAGTGGCTTTAACGCGCTATCAAATCGCTGAAGCGATTCACTTAAGCATTGATGCTCCTGCGCATTTGATCGTCAATTTGCCTGAAGGCGGTTTACGGCAGGCTTTATTAAACTTACTCTTGAATGCCGCAGATGCCATGGAAAGCGGGCCAGGTAATATCTGTGTGCAAACGTTTAAAGATGAGCTGGGCATACACATTAAGGTGCTGGATAATGGTTCCGGTTTTTCTAAAGAGATGCTGGACAATGGTATTCGTCCTTTTCGTACCAGTCGTTCACGCGGTACTGGGCTGGGGTTGGCGATGGTATTACGCTTTGTAAAAGATATAGGCGGCGCAATTAAGCTGACTAATCAATCGTCTGGTGGTGCTTGTGTAAGCATCCTGTTGCCGGTTGCGTGCATTACTGGAGAATTGATATGATTGAAACGTTACTGATTATTGAAGATGAAAAACTTCTGGGCACCGAATTATCCCGTCACTATCGAACCCACGGTTGGGAAGTGATTTTGGTCGCCAGTTTGGCAAAAGCGAAAGAATTATTGGTTGAGCAAGACTTAGAACCCCTGTTAATTCTATCTGATATGAACTTGCCGGACGGACACGCGCTGGATTTCATGGAAACCCATAAAAAAAACGTCAGCTATGCCGAATGGGTTTTTTTAACTGGCTACGGCAGTGTGCCAGATTCAGTGCGGGCCTTACGCTTGGGGGCTTATGATTTTCTGGAAAAGCCCTGTGATTTGGAACGGCTGGATTTAATTGTCGCCAGCGCTGCCCGCAGTGCTGCCATTCAACGTCGGGTAATCGAGCAAACCAAGCAAAGGCATCGCCGCTATACGCCCGATGCGTACGTCGGCAAAAGCGAGCAAGCACGGCAAGTCAGGGAGATATTAACGCGCCTTACGCAAGTGCCGTTTTCAGCGTTGATTATCGGCGGTGAAAGCGGCACCGGCAAAGGCTTGGCTGCGCGTATCCTGCATTACGGCGGTTCGCGCGCGCAACAACCGATGATCGAAGTCAATTGCGCGGCGCTGCCCAGAGAACTGTTGGAATCCGAATTATTCGGGCATGAACCTGGTGCGTTTACGGGCGCGGCAGGTCGCCATCGTGGGTTGTTAGAACAAGCCGATGGCGGTACGTTGTTTATGGATGAACTCGGCGAAATGCCGTTGGATCTTCAGGCGAAACTGCTGAAGGTCATTGAAGACCATAAAGTCCGGCGCTTAGGCGGTGAAAAAGAAATTCATGTCGATGTGCAAATTGTCACCGCCAGTAACCGTGACCTGGAAAAAATGGCGCAGGAAGGCAGTTTTCGTGCGGATTTGTATCATCGGCTGAGTGTATTTCGGGTGATATTGCCTCCGTTGCGACTGGCAACTGAAGATCTGGGCGAACTGGTGCCGTTATTGATTGCCGAATACAATGCCAAGGCTGGGCGGCAGGTAAAAGATATTCCTGAAGAGGTTTGGCGTAAATTGAAAGCCCATCACTGGCCGGGCAATGTCCGGGAATTACGCAATGTGATCGAACGTTGTGTGTTATTTTCAGAGGGCGCAACCTTCCCGATTGCCTGGTTGCAATTGCCCAGCCAAGCAGGATTCCCACTGGTGGATAATCGACTCACTGAAAATAGTATTTGTTTACCTTTAGACGGCAGCATGGCCTTGGAGGATATGGATTGCTTTATCATCAAGACCGCTTTGGAACGCGCCGACAATAACCTCACTGCCGCCGCCAGGGCGCTGGGTGCAACGCGTGAAACGCTACGTTATCGGGTGCGCAAATATAATCTGCAAAGTGTTGATTAAGCCCAAATAAACCTAAAAAAATCAGTTGGCCGCAAAGAAACCCGCTCATGCTTCGACTGGGTTCAACTGCGGTTTCTAGGATAAACCAGATATTAAGCGTATTTCTATAACTTTATCTGCACTCGCCCTTACATCAAAACCATTGGACAGATAGAATAGAGGTTTTTAACATAGCGTGAGTCAGTAATGAAATCTTCTATTTTTTCTGCATTATTAATAACCGCGTTCATCTCCTGCCCCATTTTAGCCACAGAAAAACCCACTATACGCTTAGGGATATTGGCTTTTGGCACCAGTAACTGGGAACTGGCGGCGTTAGAACAACAAAAACTGCTGGCGGATGCTGCATTCACCCTGGACATTCATAAAGTCGCCACACCGCAAGCCGCTAAAATTGCGCTGCAAGCGGGTGCGGTAGATATGATTGTGACCGATTGGATTTGGGTGTCCAGAATGCGTGGCACCGGCGCTGATGTTACTTTTTACCCTTATTCCGATGTGTCTGGCGCGTTGATGGTGGCGAATGGCAGCGGCATTGCAAGCCTTAAAGATTTATCCGGCAAACGCTTGGCGATTGCCGGTGATGAACTGGATAAGAATTGGTTATTGCTGCAAGCCTTGGCACAGCAACAAAAGTTTGACTTAAACCAGCACGTTAAAAAAACCTTTGCTGCGCCACCACTGTTAAATCAGCAACTGTTACAGCACCATGCGGATGCCATCCTGAATCACTGGCACTATGCCGCACAGCTCGAAGCCCAAGGCTATAAACAACTGTTGAGTGGCGCGCAAATTCTGCAAGGGCTCGGCATCAAATCACCAATGCCCAATTTAGGCTATGTCTTTAAGCAAAGCTTTGCCAAGCAGAATTCAGTCGCGTTGAACAATTTTTTAAAACTAACTGAACAAGCCCGTAATCGGATGTGTACAGATGACAACGCTTGGCAACCGATCATCCCATTATTAAAAACCGATGATCCCAAAACGCAAGCGTTGTTACACACCCGTTATTGCGAAAGCCGCGTCAAGCCATTGGGCAATGCAGAGTTTGCCGCCGCTGAGCAAATTTACGGCTTACTGCGTAGTGTGAGTGGTAATAAATTAACTGGCGAGGCCACCCGCATTCAAGCAGGTACTTTCTGGGCAAATGAGTAATTGCAAACTATCCAGCAGCGTTTTAAACGCCCTGTCCCTGCTGATATTCTTATGCCTTTGGCAATTGCTGGCGGTTTGGGTCAATAGCGTCACACTGCCGCCGCCAATTGCCGTGGCTAAGGTTTTTTGGCAAGCCATTCTCTCCGGCGAATTGCCCTACCATCTGGGCGTCACTTTGCTCAGATTGACGATTAGCTTTATCATCGCCATGTTGCTCGGTTGCGCTATCGGCATTCTGCTCGGACGCAACAAAGCCCTAGATGGCCTATTTGATCAATGGCTGATTATTTTCTTAAACGTCCCAGCCTTGGTGAGTATGATCTTGTGTTATGTGTGGTTTGGGCTGACCGAATCGGCGGCGATTCTGGCAGTGGTGATCAACAAAATCCCCAATGTCGTCGTCACCGTACGCGAAGGCACCCGTGCGCTTAATCAAGACTTATCGGAAATGGCGCGCTGTTATCGCTTTAGTAAACGCAAAACCCTACAACACGTCATCTGGCCGCAACTGCATCCCTACATCATGGCGGCAACCCGCTCAGGTTTGGCGCTGATCTGGAAAATAATCCTAGTGGTGGAATTGCTCGGCAGAAGCAATGGTATGGGGTATCAACTGAATTTATTTTTCCAGTTATTTGATGTCGCCAGCATTTTAGCTTATACCTTCGCGTTTATAACAGTCGTTCAATTAATCGAATGGCTAGTGCTAAAACCTTTAGATAAAAAACAACAGCGTTGGCGTCGATGACCCATATCAATATCCACATCAAAAGCAAACGTTATCCGGCAATAGGTCAAGCCCAGCCACATCTTGCCATTGAAAACTTACAGTTAAGTGTTCAACCAAGTGAATTTATTTGTCTGGTAGGGCCTTCTGGCTGTGGTAAAACCACCTTATTCAATATCATTGCTGGCTTAGATCAAGACTTTGAGGGTGACATTAGTCTGGCTACAGGGCAACAACGGCATCCAAAAATTGGCTATGTGTTTCAAAATCCGCGCCTGCTCCCGTGGCGTACGGTGCGGGAAAATATTGAATTAGCCCTGAGTGGCCCGCAATCTAATGACAGCATAGCTAGTTTAATTGCCGCCATGCAATTAACCGACATGCAGCACGTTTACCCTGAACGCCTATCCTTAGGCATGAGTCGGCGGGTGGCGATTATTCGCGCATTTGCGGTTAATCCAGACTTATTGTTGATGGATGAGCCATTTGTTTCTATCGACGCACCAACTGCTAGGCAGGTAAGAACTTTGCTTTTGCAACTCTGGCAACAACGGCCGCACAGCGTTTTATTTGTGACTCATGATTTACGTGAAGCGATAGCCTTGGCAGATCGGCTGGTGTTTCTTTCCCCACCACCGATGTCGGTGATTACCGAGATCAGCGTGCCTATTACGCGGCAAGACCGTAATGACGATGCCGCTCTTGAAGCGTTTCGGCAGCAATTGCTGCATGACTATCCAAAAATACGCACTTTAGTTTGATGATTGAAAACGTTTATTTCATTGCAAGGTTTAATAATTAATGGCCGTTTTTTATCAGGGTCGTAGGATGGTTTTCGCCACATTTACTCATCTTAACATAAAATACAGCGCCAAAAATCAACTATGGACAGCTTAAATGCTTAAAAATAATCGCAAAACCATTAATGATAAGCGTATCGCTCCCGAAATATTGCCACGCGAATACGGCGTAGCTTGGCCTGATTATCAGTTGCTTGATGCTGGCGATGGCAAGAAACTGGAGAGATGGGGAGCAGTCATCACCATTCGCCCTGATCTGCAAGCACATTTCAAGCCGGGCTGGGCTTTTGCGCAATGGCTAACAATGGCGCATTGGGAATATGAAGAACAATCCTCAATCCAAGGTCGTTGGAAAAGCCTTAAGCCGGATGCCCCCGAACAATGGATGATTACTTATGAAAAATTAACCCTCGCGCTAAAGTTAACCAAATTCAAACATGTGGGGCTATTTCCAGAGCAACAAGCTAACTGGCGTTTTATTACCGAACAGGTTGTTGCCGGGCAAAAGCTTTTAAATTTGTTTGCCTACACTGGCGCGGCATCCCTGGTTGCTTGCAACAATGGTGCAGAAGTCGTGCATGTCGATTCGGTTAAGCAGATGCTTACCTGGGCTAATGAAAACAGGCAGCTTAGCGCACTTTCCGACATTCAATGGGTGCTTGAGGATGCGCTAAAATTTGCTCAGCGTGAATTGAAACGGGGCAATAAATACGATGGCATTATCATGGATCCTCCAGCTTGGGGATTGGGTATAAAAGGTGAAAAATGGAAATTGGAAACTCAGCTATCTAGTTTGATAGCCAGCGCTTATGGGCTAATGAACCCGAAGGCGTTTTTAATAATTAACACTTACTCCCCCAAGGTGACATTAGCGGATTTAGCCGAGTCTGGCGCCGCGTATTTTTCTACCCATCACATGCAACTAAAACAACTCTGGATGCAGGCAAAAACAGGCAAGGAATTGTTTTGTGGCAATTTATTGCGAGCTGTTAAGTAGTTACGCAAAAATTATTAGCCAATACTATACCCGAAACATTGAGCAGCACAGAGATGACATTCCGCCATCCATGCCGGAATGACGGTAAACTATACTTGTGTAGATGCTTATGCTGTCTGGGGCAAATTAATATTTGCAACGTTTCTACAGTATACTGCTCGGCCTGTTGAATATACTCACACTTTAAACTTTATGAACCCAGACCATCTTATTATTATGGCTATCCCTGCGGGTATCGCGTTATTTGGCGGCATGATGGCTGCTGTTTGGCGACCAAGCCATGTAACCCGTAGTTTGATCCAACATTTCGCTGCTGGTGTTGTGCTGGCCGCACTGGCAGTTGAATTGCTGCCAGAAATTGAACGGGAACATGCACCGGGCTTGGTTTTGATTGGATCATTCGCGATGGGTTCATTGTTTATGTATGCGATGAAATTGTGGACGTTAAAATTAGAACATAACGCGGCACAACAGGTCTCGACAGGCGTGAACATAGGCTTAATGTTGGCGACGTTTATGGATGTTGCCATGGACGGCTTTATCATCGGCGCAGGGTTCGCGGCAGGTGGTACAACGGGGATGATTTTAGCGCTGGGCCTGTCGGTTGAGCTGCTGTTTCTGGGCTTGTCACTAACATCTGAAGCAATAAAAGGCTGGCGGATTGTCCTGGTTTCGGGTGCGTTAGGGTTGACAGTCTTCTTGTTTGCCGTATTGGGTAACGTATTGTTGGCAACGTCTTCTCACGCGGTTATCGGTGGGGTCTTGGCATTTAGTGCCGCTGCGCTGCTTTATTTGGTGACAGAAGAGCTGCTCATAGAAGCCCATGAAGTTGAAGAGCAGCCGATTGCAACGCTGGTGCTATTCTGTGGCTTTTTGGTATTTTGGAGTATTCAAATTTTAGGGGGTTAAGGCGCTATTAACTTTAAATTAGGGACGTGCGCGAAATAATTGCTTTGTGTGGCGTGCAGGTATTTTATGCACGTTTCTTAAGGAAAAAGTGTCCTCCTCTGATTCGCGTAGGTGTGGGCTTATAAATCCACCAACACCTGTAAAGCTTCCGCGACATTTTTAACCCCAAAAATCTGCAACCCCGCCAAGGCTTCCTTCGGCGCATTGGCGTGGGGAATAATCGCCCGTTTAAAACCATGCTTAGCCGCTTCGTTTAGCCGTGCGTGACCGTTTGCAACCGGGCGTATTTCACCGTTTAAGCCAATTTCTCCAAAACAGAACACATCATGGGCAATCGCACGGTCTTTCAAACTGGATACCACGCTCACCACAATCGCTAAATCCGAACTGGTTTCAGTCACTTTAATACCACCCACCACGTTTGCATAAATCTCATCATTCGCAGTAAATACCCCGCCGTGCCGG
>JABFRM010000013.1 GCA_013141155.1 Methylococcaceae bacterium
CTTGTAATTAATAAACAAGCTCACATTATAGCGTTTATCGGGGTATTCAGGTAAATCGCAGGGACGAAAGATTTTTCGCCTCAACAGAAACCTGCGAACAAGGTTGTGTTTGTTGAATATGTCATGCTCCTGTCACACGCTTGAATTAATATCTCGGCTACCTGATTAACTGTCGTTATCGACGCAGCATCTGGAAATAGACGTATTCCACTCATTTATTTAGCGTATCCAGGAGAATCCAGCATGAAATTTTCTACAATTGTCGGTGTAGCAGCCGTCAGCTCTATGATCACCACGGGCATCGTGCAAGCCGCAGACCCTACGCCAGCAGAATGGTTTAGCGCCGGACGCCAAGCTGTTGTCAATGCCAAAAGCATGGCCAAATATGATAAAAAAGCCAAAAATGTGATCTTGTTTATCGGTGACGGCATGGGCATTTCCACCATCACGGCAGCACGGATCTACGACGGCCAATCGAAAGGCGGCCACGGTGAAGAAAATTCCTTGATTTTTGAAAAAGCGCCTTACATGGCGTTATCCAAAACCTACAGCGTCAATCAACAAACGCCGGATTCTGCACCCACCATGACCGCGATGGTTACCGGCGTGAAATCAAATGATGGCTTTATTTCGGTCAATCATACCTTACCCCGTGGCGAACTGGACGCTAGCAAAGTTAATGCCAACAAGCTCGCCACCATTCTGGAACAAGCCAAAACCAATGGCCTATCTGTCGGCGTGGTTTCAACCGCCCGCATTACCCATGCAACCCCCGCTGCGACTTATGCCCACACCACTGATCGCGATTGGGAAGGGGATTCGGATAAGCCTGCTGGTGCCACGGTGCCCGATATTGCTTCACAATTGGTTGATTTCAACATCAACGGCGGCATTGATGTGGCATTAGGCGGCGGACGCACCCGTTTTATTCCAACCACTGTGACTGATCCTGAATATGGCATAGCCGGTAAACGCAAAGACGGTCGCGACCTTACCTCCGAGTGGAAAACCAAACATACCAAAGCCGAGTATGTCTGGAACAAAGCGCAATTTGATGCAATTAACCCCAGCACGACCGAGCATTTATTAGGACTGTTTGAACCCTCGCATGTGCATTACGAAGCGGATCGAATTGCACACGATAAGGCCGGTGAGCCGTCGTTGACTGAAATGACCAGCAAAGCCATCGACATTTTGAAAAAAAATCCGAACGGTTATTTTCTGATGGTTGAAGGCGGACGTATTGATCACGCGCATCATGCCAGCAATGCTTTTAGAGCCTTAACCGATACCCAGCAACTGGCTGCTGCGGTAGAAGCTGCGGTAGGTAAAACCAGCCCCGAAGACACCTTAATTATCGTTACCGCCGACCATAGTCATGTATTTACGATTGGGGGCTATCCACAACGCGGCAATCCTATTTTGGGCTTGACCCAAAGCGTGGGCAAAACCACACCAGATCTTGATCTGTTAGGCTTACCTTACACCACGCTGAATTATGCTAATGGTAGCGGTTACACCGGTGAATCGAACTTGCAACCTGCCGGTTCAAAATCATTCAAAGCGGCAACTGGCGCCTGGGAATCCGGTAGCGAAGGCCATAATCCAAGCAAATTTACAGCCGCCACTGGACGACCTACACTCACCAATGATTTGGTTAAGGGTTCTGATTACTTACAAGAATCTATCATCCCGCTTGCCGCTGAAACACATGCTGCCGAAGATGTTGCCATTTTTGCTTATGGTCCGCAAGCACATTTGTTCCACGGCATTATGGAACAAAACGTGATTTATCATGTGATGGCAGAAGCGTTTGGCATTGCTAAATAAGCCTTAAAACTAAACTGTAGTAAGGTTAGTAAGCTTGGGTAGAGGCGATGGACGAAACCCGTCGCAATAAATACCTCAGGTGAGGATGAGTTTCGCTATCGTCTCTACCCAAGCTTACTAATCCAATAACGCGCTTTTAAGGGATACTTGTATCCCTTTTTTTGTTTTGATCCAGACTGAACTTGTATTTATGAACCCTACCAATTTTTTAAAAACCGTCTTCACCGTTAGTTGTTTCTGTTTTCCCCCATCGAGCCTTGCGGATAAACCCAAAAATAATGCTCACCGCTTACCAGAAGTCGCCTGCCGTTATGAAACGACCGTGACGCCGCTGAACAAATCCAAAGCACCCTCAAAACATACCTGGTTTTTTTGGCGTACACCTGAGATGATCCAAACCCTGGATGCCGATGGTGATTATGGCGAAATTTGGCAACGCACCGTCACTGGCAGCATTCAATACCGCAAGCTTTACCCTAGCGATAAAACCGCCGTTGAATACATGCCCGCTGATAACCCAACCAATAATCTCAGTTTTGAGTGGGGTAAGCTGTCCAATATGCTCAGTCAACAAGAGCTGGAAGCACTTAAACCAGTTAAAAACTTACAGGTAATGGGCAGAAATGCACAACTACGCAAAGGAAAAATAGACGGACAAACCGTAGCAGTGCAATGGTTAACCAACGAAAACTTACCCGCCAGTATCATCAAAAAAAATTCGGCAGGCACTATGGAGCTGCGTCTGGTTGCAATTCAACCGTTAGTCACCGCTAACCGGAAACCAATCGCTATTGAAGCAATTGCCAATTACCGGCATATTGATGCCATTGATTTCGGTGATATGGAAAATGACCCTTTTGTTAAAAAAGTGCTGGCGGCGGAAGGGGGGCATCATCACTGAATGGCTAAATTGTTTCAATAACGCAAGGGGACAACGCCCAATCATTGCGTCTTAGCGAATTATCTCAATACGTACCAATAAATCAGCATCAATGCGGCGGCTTAGCGAAACTATAAGCTCATAGCAGATTTGGAATACTTTCACAGTATTGCTAAGCAAACGCCTAATAAAACCTGAGACACAGCAAAAAACATGACTCAGGCTATACTGGCTTTAATCGTTTATTTTATAAAAATTTAATCGTCATGATCATCATCTTGATCAAAACTAAACATCCCCATCAAATCGCTGATAGCAGGTTCATTTTTAGGCACATAAGCATATTTATTTTTGCCATGCACGGGGTTGGGCAAATTGTCGCGGCTGCGGTCTGAGAGTGGATCCATATTCCAATTTCTCTCAATGAATTTAAGAATTGACGCATGATCACTATAACTGTGATCAATGTGGCCCTTCTTAGCCCAAGGGGATACAACGACTAAAGGATGCCTCGGCTTTGACTTTTTACAATGCCAATCACGAAAAATCAAAGCCAAGATTAAGAGAAATCTATCTTAAAATGTACTCAAATAAGCGGCAATGGCTTGTAAATCATTATCGCTCGCGAATTGCGTATCTTTAGGGTTAGCCAAATATCCCATGTCATTAGGATTATTAACAATAGCCGCTTTGAGAGCAGTCAGCGTTTTACCATTCAATAATTTATTGGTATTGGTAGCGGGATCAGTCTTATGGCAACCACCCGATGAACAGCCTAAGCTTTTATATTTAGTTAGTCCAACGGTCGCAGTTGGTGCAGGCGCAGGGGTTGGAACTGGCGTAGCTGTTGGTATGGAAATCATTGGAACCGGTGTAGTCGTTGGCACAGGTTTAGCCGTCGGTGTCGGTACTGTATTGGCTAAATTGATGATGAAATCAATATGGCTTAGCCCCCCCAGCCAATTTGCACTGACCAAAGGATCGGCTCCTACGGGTGTGACCACTTGGTATAACGGGTAAACACCGGGGGCAATACCGGCACTGGGGGCATCCAACACGGTAATATCCGCGGCAAAACTGCTATTTTTCAAAAAAGGCGTTTTATCTGTAGAGACGGTTGCACCTGGCCCTATATAATTAAATTTACCGCCATACTGCATGACCAGATACAAATCGCCAGTTACTGGCACGGGGAAACTGACTAAAGCCGTAATATGCTCGTTATTAATGCTTTTAACATCTAACTTAAGGCTGTGTAACTGCGCCAAGGCGTTGCTGCTGACGCCACTAAAGGCGAGGAGAATCAATAACGGTTTCAGTATAAATTTTGTCTTCATAATTTTATGGTTTTTCTGTTGATGAGCATTAAATGAATTTAAAAACAGGGATTGCAGGACACTATGCGTACCCCAACAACCCCTTAAATTAGCGGGTAAAGGCTATCGGCAATAACCGGCTATCTATTTGCATGTGCCAGAATTGGTCGCGGCATCGGTTAATTCAAAAGCCATTTTTCCTGTAGGCGAAAGTTCTGGTGCAAAACGCAAGGTTGCCCAGTATTTAACATCACCCGTTGCAGTTGCGACATTTACGCTGGGAATATGCAGCTTCATCTCTTTAGCCGATGCCGCATTAATCACGGAGGCACTTGATTTGCCACATTTATCCTGTAATGGAACTGTTTTATTTAGGCTCTCAAGATATTTCAGTATATCCGCCATATCTTGCGCCGAAGGGTTACCCATCGCTTTGCGGGTCATCTTGCTATTGGTAATACCCCAACGGCCTTTATGAGCAAGTTCCGCATAACCGGTCGTTCTGGTTAAATAGGTGACCATAGCATCGCCTTTTGGTGAGTCGAGAGCGGTGGATGTCGCTGCGGGTTCAATTGCTGAATTATGGCAAGCCACGCATTCATTTTCATAAGCCACTTTGCCTGCTTTCGCATCCGCCGAATCGACCAGTTGAATGACAACTGGTTTAGCATCAGTCAAGATGCGTTTATAGATTTTATCTGGCTGGGCATCGGGTGAGTTTAGAAATTCCACCACACACTGCACCTGTCGCTCGGTTAAGACGCCAGTATAGTCAGGGTGTTGATTGCCCAAGGTATAGCCCATTTGATAGGCCAAAGTGTTTGAGGCGGTGCGCGGCTTAGTTAGCTCAACCCAACTACCAGATCCGCTGGCAACGCTACGCCCCGTACCCGCATGCCAAACCATCTGCGCCGTTATGGGTGCATGATTGCCTAAAGGCCCCGTGCTGAGATTAGTGGTACTGAGCGTGCCATCGCCTTCAATATCAGAGTTAGGGCTGGATGCTTTGCGTACTTGTGCGGCATTAGAACCATTTTTACCTAGTAAGTCATAGCCATGACAAGCTTTGCAACGCAGCATGTCGTCTTTGGTTTCACCCGCGGGAAGTTTACCGGGACCGCCGGCATCGGTGTGATACCATTTGGTATAGACCAAAGCCCCTAGCTCTATACAAGCCTGATCAGCAACAGCCAGTGCTGGAAGAGCTAAAGCAATTAAAGACAGTGCGAATCCTGTTTGTTTAAAAATCATTCGTTGCATTTGAACACCCTCGTTATAATAGTATTAGTGCTGATCTGCAAAGTATGTCAACTTATTGAATTTAAAATAAAAAGAAAGGGCTTGCTCTTTATTGAATTTGAATCGAGTATCCGCCATTAAATGACTGAATGCTCAATTTAGCTACAATGTTTTGCCCATCAGAATTTGAAAAATCTATCTGCCCTACGCTTTATCATATTGATCAATCTTTACCAGATCATGACACTAAGATTAAGCTTTAGTAACAAATCCTTTTTGAGCGCAAGCACAGGCGGTTTAATCGCTTTCTTAACAAAACCCTTAAAATGCAAATTCCCTAGATGTACATAATCCTGTCATAAATAGCATGGTATAAAGATTACTGTTTTTGAGGAGAAATCCTGTCAGACAAGACTAAAGCACCATGAATAGCGTTGAATACAATTTTGATCCCAGCTATGGTTATTCACTTAAGCAATTATTAGCCATCAAAACGCCGACTGAGCCAAAAGAATTTGACCGCTTTTGGCAACGGCGTTATCAGCAAGCCCTAAGCATTGATCCTCACCCACAGCTAATGCCCATAGCTGAAAATCATCTGGGCTGGCGGGTATTAGAAATACGCTACACGTCCACTGATAATCTCCCCATTCTTGGCTGGTTACTGTTACCAGTTTCCGGTGTGGTCAAACGCGGCTTCATCATGGGTCATGGCTATGGGTATGGCGGACTTGATGAAACTGATTTTCAGTTACCTTTTAAAGAGGCGGCCTTATTATTCCCTTGTTTTCGCGGTTTAGCCCTCAGTGTCCATCCCGCCATTTCTGCCGATCCTTATTGGCATGTGTTGCACGATATTCACCAGCGGGATCGGTATATTCTGGGTGGTTGCGTTGAAGATGTGTGGCTAGCGGTTAGCACGCTATTGTCCTTATTTCCCCACCTTGCAGGACACTTAGGCTATTTGGGCATCAGTTTTGGCGGCGGCATTGGTGCCTTGGCATTGGCATGGGAGTCGCGGATTGCCAGAGGCCATTTAAATACGCCCTCGTTTGGACATAACCCCATACGCCTAAGACTGGTCAGTAATGGCAGTGCAGAAAGCGTGCAACAGTATTATAAAACCAACAAAAAACAGACCCTTACTGTTTTACGCTATCACGATGCGGCATTAGCGGCAAAACGAATAACAATGCCCATCCATTGTGCGTGCGCCCTGTTTGATCCCTGTGTTGCGCCACCTGGACAATTTGCAATATTTAACGCCTTGCCTGGGCAAAAACACTTGTTCATCCTGGAGGCAGGGCATCATACATACCCTAATCAAGCACAACAAACCACTAAGCTGCTTGAAGAGCTTGAGGTTTTTTTTGCTCCGTTATTGACGGAAGATAATTAACATGAATCGCGAATATCACCGACAGTGGAGCGATAGTTTGCAGCGTGATATGGAGCTATTGATCTTTGGATATGCTGGCGCAAAAGTATTGATTTTCCCCACGCGTAAAGGTCGGTTTTACGAATACGAAAATCTGGGGCTGGTGAAATGTTTAGCCGATAAAATACAGCAAGGCTATTTGCAATTATTTTGTATTGACAGCATTGATAACGAAAGTCTTTACTGTGACGCGGCGCATCCCCTGAGCCGTATTCAACGCCACATCGCTTTTGAAAAATATGTTATACAAGAAATACTGCCATTTATGCACGCCCGAAATTCGCATGAATGTGTCATTGCGCACGGCTTAAGTCTTGGCGCGTATCATGCCACTAATATCGCCTTTCGCCATCCGCACTTGTTTAAGAAACTGGTGGCCTGTTCAGGTCGTTTTGACCTCACTTTAAATGTCGAGGATTTTAAAGATCTGTTTGATGGTTTTTATAATGAAGATATTTATTTTCATACCCCCAGCCATTTTTTGCCCAATCTCGACTGTCCCTGGCGTTTAAGTAAATTAAGGGCGATGGATATTACCCTGGTTATTGGTAAAGAAGATCCATTTTTGCAAAACAATCAACGCTTAAGTTTAATCTTGCGAGAAAAAGATATTCATCACCAATTACTGGTTTGGGACGACAGGGCACACAGCGGCTATTACTGGCGGCGTATGGCAGCACTGTATATCTGAAATTCTCTCCTGCGTGACCATCACAATCCTGTAACACAAGGCAGTTAACCTATAACGGCTTAACCTGTTCCATCTAAAAATAAGGGTTAATCTTGCCCTTCAGAACAGTTTGCACAACAGCGTTTTCGATAACCTAAAGACTAAAGAGGTGACCCATTATGATAAAACCTACTCATCACACATACTTACTGGCGCTAGCCGGTTTACTGTTAGTATCCGCTGCCACCATTCCAGCACAGGCCGATAATGATCACGAAAAAGAACGTGAGGATAAGAGCGGCTATACCATTGCCCTTTGGGGGGATTTGCCGTATTCGGCAGCACAGGCAGCCGCAATCCCTAATGTGATCGCGGACATGAATTCACAACAGGTGGCATTTAGCGTCCATGACGGCGACTTGAAAGCAGGGAGCAGCGAATGTACGGATGCTGTTTACACGACTGCTTTAGGTTACTTCAATGCCCTCGAAGCACCTGCAATGTTTACACCGGGGGACAACGATTGGACTGACTGCGACCGCACCCCCGGATATAACTCGCTGGTGCAGCTACAAAAAGAGCGGCAACTGCTCTTCAGCACCCCGTTTTCGTTGGGACAACATCGCCTGAAACAAGAAGTTCAGGCAGCGCCCTATGTCGAGAACCGGCGTTGGAATGTCAACGGCGTAATCTATGCAACGTTGAATATACAGGGTTCCTGCAATAATCTTTGCGATGTCTTCCCTGATACCGTTGAATATGCAGCACGTAACGCCGCCAACATTGCTTGGCTCAAAGAAACCTTCGCACAAGCTACAAAATACCATGCGGCGGCGGTCATGCTCATTTCTCAAGCAGACGTGGGCTGGGATGCTGCCGACCCGACCCGGGCACCGCTGCGTGATGCCAAAACGCTTGCTGAAACCGATGCTCAGCCCGACGGCTTTAAGGATTTCCTGCTCACCTTGCGCAGCGAAGTGACTGCCTTCCGCAAACCAGTTGCTTATGTGCATGGCGATTCACATTACTTTCGGGTGGATAAGCCATTTCAGGATGCTACCGGCAAACGCCTGGAAAACTTCACCCGGATTGAGACCTTTGGAGATAACCAAGCTAACGGCACCAATGATGTACATTGGTTGAAGGTGTTCGTTGACCCTAACAGCCGAGAGGTGTTCGCCTATCAACCGCAGATTGTCCCCACCAACCGCGTAGCTGTCCCGGCACCATAATCACATTGCCGATCTAACCTAAATCGAGTAGCTTCAGGGACTGTCTCTTGAGGCTACTCGACTTCACCAAACATCACTTAACAAAATACGCTGGCATACTTCGATTCATGGGGTTCATTTAAGCTCGGTTTAAACGGATGAAAAAACAGGTCTTAATTATGTCGGCAAGTGCCGGAAGCGGTCATATCAGAGCCGCAGCTGCGCTTGAAAAATCTTTTGCCGCAGACAGCCGCGTGGGTGAAGTGATCAATAACGATGCCCTCCAGTACACCAATAAATTATTTCGGGATTTCTATTCTAAACTCTATCTTTCCTTAGCCAGATCTGCACCCAACTTCTTGGGCTGGTGGTATAAAACCAGTGATGAGCCCTGGCGTACCGACCGTATGCGCCATTTGTTGGATCATCTGAACACCAAGCCATTAGTCAAGTTTATCCGGGAATTTAACCCAGACATTACGGTTTGCACCCATTTCATGCCAGCGGGCATTATTTCGCATCTGATTGCCACCCAACAAATACAAACGCATTTGTCGATAGTCGTCACCGATTACGATTTTCATGCCTTATGGTTGTCGCGATCCTTCCATCGCTATTTTGTTGCCCTGGATGAAACCCAAGCCTACTTGGAAATGCTGGGAATTCCCCAACAAAGGATCACGGTTTCAGGCATCCCTATCGATCCTGTTTTTCAACGACCGGTGGATCGACAAAGCGAACAATTAAAATTGGGCTTAGACCCCGAAAAGCCCTTGTTACTGTTGTCTGCGGGGGCGTTTGGCATGGGGCCTACTGAGTTTATGGTGGAGCGCCTGCTGGATTTAAAGACTGACGTGCAAACCATAGTGATCTGTGGCCATAACAATGAACTTAAAAATAACTTGAGCGACACTTTGCTGGCCAGCCCAAAATTCAAGATACTGGGCTACACCGAAGAAATGCACAAGCTAATGAAAATAAGCGACATATTCATCGGCAAACCAGGTGGCATAACCGCCTCAGAAGCCGTGGCTTGTGGTCTGCCAATGTGTATCGTTGCGCCAATTCCCGGACAAGAGGAACGCAATAGCGACCATCTTTTGGAAGAAGGCATCGCCATTAAATGCAATGATTTAACCACTCTACCCTTCAAGCTTGACAGCTTGTTAAGCAATCCGCCTAAATTGGCGATGATGAAAGCCAATGCCTTACGTTTTGCCAAACCCAATGCCTCGACAACTATTCTCAATACCTTACTTGAGGATAAGCTGCCCTCGCTTTCGTTAACCAAAAAACAACGCGCGGACATTGCCCAGAAGGCGGGGCGTGAATGATTCGTGGGGCGTAGGCTAAACATGAATAACATGCCCAACAGGGTATACCTCTAATTTTTCTATCTTATGTGCGATACCGCACAGACAGCCTAAAATAATTATGCTAGCCTGCTCGACACCGGGGAATTGTTATAATCACGCCTATAGAAGACCGTCGTATCCGTCAACACATGCTTTTGGACAATCATAAAGGGGAACCGTAATGAGTACAAAAAAAACAGCATCAGAAAAAAAAGCACAGGCAAAGTCAACTGTAGCCACAAAACCTAAGGCCACAGACAATAGCGCAAAAAATACCGATAAAAAAAGCAAAAACACCAAAACAAAGGTCATTAAAGACAGTTTTCCTTTTCCAAAACAGGAATATGGCGTACTTTCAGAACTCAAACAAGCCTGCATCGCAGCGGGGGTTCCTGTTAAGCGCGGCGAAATCCTGCGCGTAGGATTAAGTTTGCTTAGCCAATTAGACTTTTCAGAAATTAAACGCCTTGTCCAACAAGTTGAAAAAATTCAACCCGGTCGGTCTAGTGCCGCAAAAAACTAACGACACAAATCCTGATTGTTTATGGTTTAGATAAGCGTTCTCCTCTTCTAATGCGGATTTTAGTCAAATACGCATTTTTTTTGCGCGCCACATGCCTTAGCTTAGGACATTACTGATTTTTTTGTAGTTATTCAGCCCGCCACCTTTTCAAAAGGGGGGGGGAGGGTGCTTACGTTTTTTAATTGTAGGGAAGTCTGAATAATTACGATTTTTTTAACTTGGTGAACTGCCGTAGTTCTCCCATGCTTCGACAGACCTCGGACGGACTACGACATAAGTAACTAGACTAAAGTTTTCGGGCATTTTTCTAAGATAAGAAAAAGGCTGATCCGATCATGGTTCGACAGGATTAACCTCTTTCCTGACTTAAAACAAATGCCCGAAAGCTTTAGCCTGGCTACTAACGTCCCCCTGAAGTCCATCGCCTGCCAGACGTAAATAATCCTGTCATCAATCTCATGGTATAAGTAGTTGTTCAAAAGTCTTTTAACACAATAACTAAGGCTTGGCCGTTAGTTAAAATGTTAAAAAATATAGGGTCAGCTACTTAAATGCCGCCAACATCCAGCTATTCCCCAAATGATATGACAATACAAACAAATAAAATCATTACTGAGCCACAAGATTCTTATCAAGCCATTTTGATGCAATTACTGGAGGACATAAGCCAAATTCGGGATAAGATCGTAGGCAACGCGGACAATAGACTGCTGGCATTTGCTCAATATTACCGTGCCGGTGTCTACACCAAAAGTGCAACCAATTTGGCGCATTATCTGGCGCTTAGGCAATTTGATTTACGGCATCTACAAACTCGACTGTCGCAAGCAGGTTTGTCGTCTTTAGGGCGGGCTGAAGCTTCCGTATTGTCAACCTTAGATGCGGTCATTGATATGCTGCAACGGGCAACTAATCGTCACTATAAACCGACTGGGAAAAATCCTAGCGAGTTTGGCTTCACACGCGGGCAGCAATTATTAGAACAGCACACCGTGGAACTCTTTGGCCCTTATTATGAAAAAAGTAAGGCGCATGTTATGGTGACTTTGGCATCAGATGCTGCCTGGAACTACAATCTCATCGGTGCGCTACTTAATAAAGGCATGACCTGCGCACGCATAAACTGTGCCCACGATGATGCAATCATCTGGCAAGCGATGATTAGAAATGTGCGACGGGCAGAAGTGGAGATGGGCCGCCCTTGTCGCATTTTGATGGATTTGGCAGGCCATAAAATCAGGACTGGCGAAATTCGTCTTGGCCCCCCAGTACACCATATCAAAATCAAAAAGAATGCCTTAGGCCAAACACTGCTACCCGGGCGTTTGATGTTAATCAATGATCAACAGGGTCTTCATGAAGAAAATGGCAACGACACTGTGCAACTGCGTGTAACCATTCCCGAAGCCACATTTAAGCTTTTAAGGGTGGGTCACTGCCTAGCTTTTAAGGATGCGCGCGGAAAAGAAAGACATCTGGTGGTTGAATCTCCTATTGCTGATTATGCATGGCTGGTTTACTGCGACGAAGGCAGTTATTTGGTTTCCGGCTGCGACATGGCGTTGTTTAGACAAATACCGCAACCCGATGATCAACCCTTACAGACTTTCAAGTTAGGCGAGTTTAACGGTAAGCCGGAAGAGATTCGGGTTTTTAAAGACGAGTTATTGTTGCTCACCACCGAGGCACAGGTAGGGGCACCCGCTGAGTATGATGACAAAGGCAAACCCCTCAAACCGGCACAAATCGCCTGCACCCTGTCATCAGCCATCACCAAGCTGCGCAAAGGACAGCCGGTATGGATTGACGACGGCAAGGTTGGCGCAGTGGTGGAAAAAGTAAACACCGAAAGCGCGCTGTTAAAAGTAACCCAAGTACGCAGTAGCGGCGTTACGCTTAAAGGCGATAAAGGCATTAACTTTCCAGATACAGACCTCAATTTGCCCACCTTAAGCGACAAGGATCTGATTGATCTCGATTTCGCTTGTATCCACGCCGACCTGATCGGTTTTTCGTTTGTCGAATCGCTGGCGGATATGGAACGCCTGATTGACGAACTCGCCAAACGCAGCGCCACCGACTTACCGATTATTGCCAAAATCGAAACCAACAAGGCCGTCAAGAATTTACCTGAAATAATTCTCGGCACCATCGGTCGGCATAGTTTGGGGATCATGATTGCACGCGGAGATTTGGCGGTGGAGTTAGGCAGCGCCCGACTGGCTGAAATTCAGGAAGAAATGCTCTGGTTGTGCGAAGCGGCACATGTACCAGTAATCTGGGCCACCCAAGTGTTGGAATCCATTGCCAAAAAAGGCACCAAATCTCGGCCGGAATTTACTGATGCCGCAATGGCGGTCAGGGCTGAGTGTGTGATGTTAAACAAAGGGCCGTATATCCTGGATGCGCTAGAAGCTTTAATCAACGTCATGATCCGCATGCAGGAACACCAACATAAAAAGTTTCCGCGCTTACGCGCTTTGCATTGGTAAGATCGGGGCTATTTTAGAGCGGCAACATCAGTCAATTAACCGTTCACGCTCGCCGTTTACCATATAAATCAATTCTTCACAGATGTGATAAGCATGGTCGCCGATGCACTCCAGCGCCCTTGCAATCCGCAATATTTCCAAGATGCGCGTGATATTTTGGGGTTCTTCCATCATTTGTGAGGTTAATTGCAGGGAAAAATGGGTATAGGCGCGATTGATATTTTTGTCTAATCCGTTCATGACAGCAATGTCGTTGACATTGATTCTAGCAAAAGCAGTCAACGCAACGTGCAGCACACTTTTAACCGACTCTGACAAATCAGTTATCTCATTGCCTTCGCCCTTAGACAACTGGATAGCCATTTTTGCAATGCCTTCTGCCAATCCACCGATCAACTCCAGCTCATGGATAATTTTAATGACGGTTATTAAAAACCTTAAATCAAATGCAGCGGGTTGGCGTAAGACTAAAATCTGGATGCAGTTATCATCCAAAGATTTTTTGAGTGCATAAACTTGATTAATCGACTTAATACTTTTTTCAGCCAAGGTAAAGTCACCTGAAATATAGGCATCCATAGCCAGATCTATTTGCTCTTCGACAAGCCTCCCCAAGGTCAATACTTGATTTTGAATGTCCTCCAATTCTTGATCGAACTTTCGGTAGATATGATGACCTATTTTACTGTTGTCCATTGTGTGTTCCCATTATGCCGTTTTCACAGCATCAAAAAATGTATGACAAGGAATATGACAGGAAAGTTATGATTGCTCAAGTAAGGTATTGACGATAGTTTTCGGGCATTTGTTTCAAGTCAGGAAAGAGGATAAGCTGCCCTCGCTTTCGTTAACCAAAAAACAACGCGCGGATATTGCCTATAAAGCCGGACGTGAATGATTCAAAAAAGGGGGGGCAATGTAAAATACCCCCTCCTGAAACGTTATTTAGTCGTCTGCTTTTTCGTGATGCTGATACCCGTGTTGACAATGCTTAAACGCATCTAATTTCTCTCCTCGTGGAAACACTTCATAACGAGCAGCAACGCCCGTATCAGCAAAGTCGGTAAATAATCCATCTATCCCCAGCTTGAAATAATACGCCATTTCAGCTTTTGGGTCGCTAAAGCCGTAACCGCTGGCATCATTGCGGAACGTCCAGGTATGTACCCTTAAGCCATGTTTATGCGCGCGCTCAATTACCCCAGTACTGCCTTCAACGCGGCGATCATTAAGGGTCAATTTGCCATCTTTATTGCGATCAATGCCGTCATCAACCGTTTTCACCAAATAGGTTTTCCAAGGGGCTATAACGTCTGCGTAGGACTTGACATAAGCCAATCCATTTTCGGTTAACAGGTCGGCAAAGGTTTCTGATTTTCCAGCAACCACAAAGTCATAAGGTTGTTTATAAGGCGCAACCAGCGAAAGTGAACCGTCAGCATTCACATCGTCGGCATCCACCAATTGCACCAAGTTAATATGTGTTTTGTGACGCAAATATTGCAGGTTACTTACTTCAAAAGATTGAATAAAAACGGGGGCGCAAGCGCTGTTGCCGAATTCAGCGTGCAGTTTGTTGAGCAGTTTGTCTTCAAACACATTTTGCCCGAATAACAAATGGTTATTAACCTCTTTAGCCGTAGCATGATAAGTAGAATGTTTAATTTCAGGATAAATCCCTATCGACCGTCCGGTCTCCAAGCTTTTACGCTTGGCTAAGGCGATAATTTCATCCAGGGTTGGGATGCTGTAAAGGTTATTATATTGGGGGTCACGGTTAGCCAATGCTTGTATCGCGCGTAAAGTCTTGATCTCCGCCAAGGTGAAATCGGTAACGAACCAATCATTGTATTCAACACCGTCAACCATGCGCTTGGTTTTGCGGGTGGCAAATTCAGGGTGAGCGGCAACATTGGTGGTTGCGCCGATCATCGGTTCGTGGCGGGCAACCATGTAACCATCTTTAGTCAACACCAAGTCCGGTTCGATAAAATCGGCACCCAAGTCAATCGCCAAGGTGTAGCCTTCAAGCGTGTGTTCAGGCCGATAACCTGCCGTGCCACGATGCCCGATGACTAAGGGGGCGTTATGTTGTTCCGGCGATGCCTCAACACCGGATTGAAAACCTGCAATAGCAAGTGCCGCCGCCCAAAAAGTAGGTTTGTATAATTGATTTAACATGATGTGGTTCTCGTTTAGTTTAGAGGGTGTCAGATTATTCTGCATCGCATTCATTGTGATCAGTTGCGTTGGCATCACTGCAATGTTTGCTTCTGTTGATCTCGACTTCTGCGGCTAACTGTTTACTGAAAACTGTTGCACCGTATAGATCTTTCAGCGCAACTGTCATGGCTTTGCTTTTGCGGTCAATATTCACTTCACCAAAAAATTGTAATCCAGCATAGGGTGATAAATTGGCTTGGCCGGCAGGCGGCGCCTTAGAAAACACCACTTGTGGGCCAAACGTACCGTCGGTGGTGTTAGGGCCAAATGAGCCAGCATTCAGTGGGCCTGAGACAAATTCCCAGAAGGGTAAAAAGTCTTTGCTACTGGCTTTGGCGGGATCGTAGTAATGTGCAGCCGCATAGTGGACATCAGCAGTCAGCCAGACAATATTTTGAATCTGTGCTTGTTTGATCGCACTGAACAAACGCGCCAATTCCAATTCGCGCCCTGCCGCAACGCCATTGTCACCATTAGCAACCGCTTCCCAACGCGGCTTACCCTGAGCATCGGCACCATCCGCGACATTGAGGCCGATTGGCATATCCGCTGAGATGACTTTCCAAACTGCGCCTGAATTTTTCAACTCGTCAGTTAACCAAGCCAGTTGCGTTTCTCCAAGAAAGGGGGTTTCTGGCCCTTCTTGCATTTGCAAATTATGCGTATTCGGACCGCGATAACTCCGCATATCCAACACAAAT
This sequence comes from Methylococcaceae bacterium, assembly GCA_013141155.1. Lineage (GTDB taxonomy): Bacteria > Pseudomonadota > Gammaproteobacteria > Methylococcales > Methylomonadaceae > SXIZ01. The sequence continues at coordinate 15,879 of JABFRM010000013.1, forward strand.
ACCTCTAACAATTTACCGTAAGAAATTTTTCGATAAACGCGTTCAGATTCTTCAGCGTCATGCGGGCGTAGTGGCGCGTATTCATGAAACGCCTTGGTGGCATGGGCAATCAACAGCGGCACATCTTTAACGGTATAACGGGTATCGGCACTCAGATCTTTCGAATCAGACCAATTGTTGGCCACTTCATGATCATCCCATTGCCAAATTTGTGGCACTTCGGCATTGAAGCGACGCACATTTTTATCCATCAGGTTATATTTATAACGACCGCGAAATTCATTTAAAGTCTCAGCCACTTTACTGACTTCTGGTGTCACGAGATTATTCCATTTCTGACCATTTTCGGCGTTAACACTGGCGAGAATTGGACCATCTGAATAAACACTGTCTCCGCTTTCAATATAAAACTGTGGCTTAACTTGACGCATGGCTTCATAAATCTTCATGCCACCAAACGCTTCATTGATACCACAACCTTGCCCTGCGACATCCCCACCCCACACAAAACGAATATCGTCCTGTTTGCCGATGGTCTTAAAATGTCCTGTAACCGGTTCGCTTTTAGACCGTGCATTGGTTAAATCTTCAAACCAAACTTTAACAAAAACTTCGCTGCCTTGAGGCAAATCGACCAAATCTTGCCTGGCAGTAAAATCGGCGGTTTCTAAGGCATAAGCACCGCGAATAACTTTAGAATTAACGAATTGTGCGTTAAAAGCATATTCGATCATCAGCCGCGCAGGCCGATCAGAACGACTCCAGATCACCGCGCGACCAGGCGCTAAATCGCCGATTTGAATGCCTTGTGCCATTAATGGATTTGAGCTGGGTTCAGCCGCATTTACGGAGATGCTGAACGCTAAGAGGCAGGGTAAAGCGATGGTGCTTAAAAGCTTGTTTGAAGGCACTGCTGGTTGATTAAATGTTTTTCCTAACTTTTTCATGTGGTTAACCCCAAGTGTTTTGTTGGAAATCACACTATACTGAGGTAACATGTCAAATTGATTAAGACTTGATGACAAATTGTAGAATCATCAAATCCCGCAAACTCTTAGGCTTTATAAGCCACTTAAATTTGATTGCTTTAACGCGGTGACTATTCCGCCGGATTTTTCATACCTCCCTACGTGGGCATAAGTATCTACACAAGCTACGTGGGTATACATAGAGTCCACTCAAAAACCGTGTACTTATGATCAAAATTCACACCTTAATTTTTATGGACAATACTGGCCCTGAAACAATTAAAAATCTTTATCCAGTTTTAAGTCCCCTCGTAAATCAGTCAAGGATTATTCCGCTACCCGTAGAAACTGCATTAAGGATTGCACCGA
>JABFRM010000001.1 GCA_013141155.1 Methylococcaceae bacterium
TATTAAAGGAGTTATTACCGACCTGATAAGTAAACTTGAAGTAATGCAATAATTTGTCGAGAAACGCAAAGCCACGCAAATGCTGGTTTTTTTGAATGACCTCGTTAAAATCTTCCTGATGAATCAGTTTTTTTAATACTTTAAGCAGTAATTTATTGTTTTTACCCCATTTAAAATGCGGGTAGGTTTCTTGCAGGAGGCGTTCGGCATTAATCATTGGCGACATGTCCAATATTCAATAGCGGTTACTGGCGTGTAAAAAATAACCATTCATTATTTTCCGCTTGACGGTAAGTCGGTACGCTCTCTTTAACCTTTGTAATAGCGGCATCAGCCCGTTGCCAATGGTGGTCTATTTGCCAGTTAATAACGTCCAATTCCCCCGTAAAATCTTCTGCTAAAGCCGAACAACTTTCTACCCAATCCCCACAATTGCTATAGGTTTTACCAGAGGCCAATTTAACCATAGCCGCAGGATGAATGTGTCCGCAAACAATGCCGTCAATTTGCGGGATGTATGCTTCCAGACTTGTGCTACGTAAGTCGTCGTTACGCATGAAACTGAACGTATCTTTGAGTTTTAATAGCGTTGCCAGTAAGTCATTTTTATAACCTGATTTGCTATATATTTGCTCAGACTGAGGATTAACAAACAGCGATGGTTGCGTTGTTTTGTTAACATGGCTTACCCGGTTTTCGCCATAACGCATCACATTGCTAAATTCGTTTCCATGTAAGATCAGTAACTTACGAAGTGACGCAGTCGTATGCAAGGCGTTGGCTACAATATCTATGCCGTTAACATGGGTTCCCACCAGTTTATGCTGCATCGTATTATGCTTACCCGGGATGTATATGACACGGGTACCGTTTCTGGCCTTGTTAAGTATTTGCTGCACAATGTCGCCGTGCAAAATCGGCGCGTGCGATCCGAATCTGAATTGATGAAAATCAATAGGGGCGCCAATCAGATACAAGGTTTCAGAATGCGTTTTATCCAAAAAGTCCCGCAGGTAATCAGCCTTGCAGGCTTTGGTGCCTAAATGCGTATTCGCAATCCAGATGGTCCGATAATTTAATGACATGTGTTGTACCCGTAAATGCTTAAACGTGCAGACACAATAACGCGGTATTGTTACAGCCAGTTAACAGTTGGATGACAGTTTTGTAACTTTTCATGTTACAGCTTTAAACGACACCTTATTCTTCACCTTGTTTATTTAGCATCAATTCGTTTTTTTATAGCACGGTTAATCTCTTGTACCATTTTGGTGAATGCTTTAATTTTTGCAGAGGTTATGTCTTAAAAAATCAGTGGGTACTGTTGCTTATGGGGAAGAGCGTCATCTGGTTAAATTAATCCATGCGGGCGGGTAGTTCCAGATAAATGCTAAACAACTTAAACCTATCAAGATGATGACATTTTTTGTTTGGCAACTAAAAACCCAATGTTCACCACAAAAATTCTAGTATTCAGCAACTACTTATGACGATGAAATTTATATTGCGGATAATCTTAAGCGAGTGAACGGATAAGGCAGTCAAAGGTTAACAAGATATATTTTAAATTGCGCTAAAAAATTGAAATTCCATCTTGAAGTTATGAGGGAGCCGCAAGAAAAGTTCACTTTTACAAAATACAATAAAATAACTACAGAGGATTTACCAATGAAACACTTTAAAAAATCAAATCGTTTACTAAAAACAAGGATGGTGGCTAGTGTTTGCGTATTAATAGCAATATCTACACAATCGGTTATCGCTGATGAAGCTAATATCCAGCCGAAAATTTACAACGGTGAAAAAACGACTATTCAAGAAAACCCTTACATGGTGGCATTGCTCCATAGCAATGAAGCGGATACTTACCAAGCGCAATTTTGCGGCGGCACTTTAATTGCTAAAAATTGGGTTTTAACCGCTGCGCATTGTGTTTTTGATAAAGTGGCGGGGCATGTTAAGGCGACAAATACCATTGATATACTGGTCAATCGTTCAGATTTAAGCTCAACAGTCGGCGAGCGTATTGCTACTGAAAATATTATTGTGCATCAATCCTATAATGCCCAAACGCATGATAATGACATAGCCTTAATACAGTTAAAATCACCCGCCAATGCGACGCCTATTGAGCTGTTATCAGAATTTAGCGATCAAGATGGTATGGGTAATAATGGCAAGGCTTTAGGTTGGGGCGTTACCTATGAACATTTTTCTGCAACCTTTAATGACTATTATGGCGATTATGTCGATGATGTCGCATTTACACATTCACTACAAAAAGCGTCTTTACCCATTATCAACAATGCAACTTGCCAGTCCGCTATAAACTATTTAGGGCGAAATTTAACCAATAATATGATGTGTGCTGGTTTTGAAGATGGACGTAAAGATGTCTGTCACGGCGATAGTGGCGGCCCTTTAGTGGTATATGACGCCGCCAGCAACACTTGGCGTCAGGTTGGCATTACTAGCTGGGGGCATCCTTATTGTTCTGGTAACGGAACTTATGGTGTTTATACCCGTGTCAAAAACTATAAAAATTATATTTCTGACAGGATCTGTTCTGCCGAAGAGAAACCAGCCGTTCCAACCTTGCAAACCACAATTACTGGCGCTTTGGTTGAACTTAACTGGAGCATGTCAGACAGAGAAACCACGTATCAAATTATTTATAGCCGCCACGGTGCAGCAGACTGGCATAGCCTCGATATGGATCATCAAACGCGTTTTTCAATAACCTTACCCGTGGGCAGTGATTATGATGTAAAAATCAATGCCAACAAGGGCAATTGCGAGAGCTATGGTGAGCTAAATGTTGGGCGGGTGCAGATTCTTTAATCCACAAGGATGAAATACATTAAAAATTAACTTTAAACATCAACAGATTGAACAAACATGCTTTGGAGATTTAACAATGAAAAATAAATTATTAGCAATAACAATATTGCTGACACTTGGCAACACTGTCATGGCGGATGTTACTGATGAGCAATTGCAGACGGAAACGGTAGATGCTCCGCAAGTCAATGATGAAAGTTTTATGCCATTTGACAGCACCTATTCAGTTGATCAAATACTACAAATGTCAAGGCAGTTAAATGGCAACAATAAAAGAGCCAAAGCTTTAAATCAAGTATATTACAATCCAGATAAGTCAAAAATTGAAGCGCTATTTGGCGAAATAAAAGTTACTTATGCCAATAAAACAGATGTTATTGAAATCAATGAGGTAATGCACGATTTAACTATGGGTTATCTTGGCAAGGACAATAAACATCAGATAGCTTGTTCCTATCAAAGCTTTAAAAATTTCGATTTACCCGTTAATAGTCAATTTGATTATATATGTGTCAATGCACCATTGGGAATGGTGCAGCAAACGTATTTTTTTAATTTAGACGGAAATACGATCATTAAAGGAGGTTACGTTAAGGGAGATCAAAATACCGCGGCTACCGCACTTATGTTTGGTTTGCTCACGCCTCTGACCGGCTTAAAAGTAGTGCAATTAGGCAGGTATCAATCGGATTATCAAAACGTGAGCTGGGTTGCAAGTAACGACAGCGAATATTGCCTTGATATAACCGATGAAAAGTGGGCTATTTATCCAGGATTTCAAGCGTTGCAATGCGGCAAAGGTTTTGGGCAATTTTCACCCGCCAATTATGTCAGGGATGTTATGCGTACCAGTTTGCCAAACGGTTTTAAATTTAACTGGCGCGTATGGTCACGTAATTCACAAGGCAAAACCACCTATGGCGGCAATGGGTATGAAGGTAAAGTGGTTGTAACGCAGTAACCAAATTAAGAAGATTATGGTTGAATTTAGGTGTGGCGTAGTAGCGTTTTAATGATTAATTCGTTCCTACGCTTCGGTGTGATAACAAAAATAAAGACGGTCTTTCTCGGCTCATAAAAAACACATGCGCTTAGAAAACCCAATCAATACAAAATCGTAATCTAATCTAAACCAAGGCAATTTAAATGCATTCAACATTATCTTACCAATTCCAGCGCGGGGTGTTTTCTGGCATAGAGCGGCTTAATGCCCTGTTTTCACGCGTAGGTGACAGTCCGTTCATTGGGACGGATAAGTTTAGTTGGATTCCCACTATGGAAGCAAATATCGGCATCATTCAACAAGAGTTGCAAGCCATCATTCATGTGGTAGCACTGCCGAGTATTCAAGACATTTCCCCAGACCAGCAAGTGTTAACCACGGATGATAAATGGAAAGTATTCGGATTTTATTTTTGTGGACATAAGGCTGAACACAATTGCCATCAATGCCCGCAAACAGCCGCCCTTTTAAAAACGATTCCGGGCCTGAAAAGCGCCATGTTTTCGGTGTTGGCGCCACAAAAACATATTCCAGCACATCGCGGTGTTTATAACGGTATGTTGCGGTATCACTTAGGCTTGCAAATACCCGAGAATGATCGGCAGTGTGGCATTAACGTGGGCGGTGAGACGCGCTACTGGGCGAATGGGGAAAGCTTGGTGTTTAATGAAAATTACCAGCATGACGCTTGGAATTTCACCGATTTTACCCGTGTGGTGTTGATTGTCGATTTTGACCGTCCGCTATACTGGCCTTTTAACCTGCTTAATCAATGGGCAATTGCCTATATCGCCAAGACACCGTTTGTAACCGGAGCAGTCAGTAATTTAATCACGCAATCTAGCCAACAGGTTGAGCCAATCAGCCACTAAAAAGTGAGTTATTTATGAATGCAATACGCAAAGTATTATTAAGCTTTACTTTAATCGGTGCATTATTGCCGGCCTTCGCTGTAGCCGCTACTACGCCTGATACTGATTTTACGGACAATAGCGATGGCACGGTCACGCATAAGCCGACAGGGCTGATTTGGCAACGTTGTGCCGTTGGGCAAATTTGGGATGGTGTTAGCTGTACGGGTAACGCAGAAAAATATAATTGGGATTCGCCTGTTAATCCGCCCGCCAGTTTTGCAGGTAAAAACGATTGGCGTGTACCTAATATTGCTGAATTGCAAACTTTAACGGAACGCGATAATTATTCCCCAGGTATTAATAGCCGGTATTTTTCAGACGTGAAAGGGGAGTTTCGATCTTCATCGCTTAGTAAAAACCGCTCTATTTGGTTCGTTCTTTTTGGCTTGGGTTATACGGATACGAGTGATCGTAGTATTTTTAATGTCGGTGTTATTCGTTTGGTAAGGGGTGGGCAGGCGATTGATCCGTTGCATGATGAATACACACCGACTTCGGCGTTTGCCGATCATGGTGATGGTACAGTCATCCATAAAAGCACGGGGCTTATATGGCAACGTTGCGCGATTGGTCAAACTTGGACAGCAGGTGCTTGTAATGGCGTAGCCGCGGATTACACATGGGCGCAGGCTAAGGCATTAAGCAGCAATGCTGCCAATAAAAATGATTGGCGCTTACCTACGCCAAATGAATTAGCCACGATTGTCGAGTATCAATCAATTAGTCCTGCCATTAATAGCATTATTTTTGCCAATACACCCGTGGCGTTATTTTGGTCGTCTACACCTTATGCGTTAACGAGTTTGCATAATGCCTGGATGGTGGATTTCCTTAACGGTAGCCTCGGTCATCGCCCAAAAGACAACCGCTATAAAGTGCGTTTAGTGCGGAACAATCCTATACTCACAGAACTCGCTGCTTCTGCGATTAATTTACAAGCGAACGCATTTTCTGCGGTAGAGACATCCGCTCAATTTACGGGGGGTATCGCGGTTAATGGTGCAAATTACAGTCGATACCTGAGTCATCCGATGCAGCAAGGCGACGGGGTGACAGTGAGTGGCACGATTACACCCGATGCAAAACACATTGGGCAACAGGCGGATATTATTGTAGTTGGCGCATCAGAAACTATTAAAGACCCTCAAGCAATCATCACGCCAGATGATTGTGATCTACAAAAAGGAGAGTGGACTTGGTATATGAATACTAAACGCAATAATTTATATTGCAATTGGAGTGCGTTACCAGGGCAGGAGCGATACTGCCATACGCCAAAAAGTGCAACGGCACAAGCCTATTGGCAACTTTGGAAGGGCAATCCTTACGAATTAGCGGCACTGGATTCGGTGACATTAGCAAAAGATACCCCCATTGATTTAACCATTAGCGGTAGAGGGGCTTTGTATCAAGATGATGTTGATTATTATCATAAACACGTTTGTATCAATTTTGGGTATCGCTTAAAAGACGGCACGATTGTGTTTAATCGTGACAGCATTAATTTTAGAACTGATTGATGGGCTTGTCTGCCAATTATGATGACAACATCGTACGAAGGATGCTTTTGAATTTCAATCGGTAACGTTGAAGATCGCTAGTATAAAAACACCCCATAGTTGCATGGTATATAAAGCATTTTTACCATAATCAATGGTAAAAATTATTCTGATTAGCCAGATGCTTCAGCCAGCACCAAAAGGTTCGTCATTCCGGCAGGGATGCCGGAATCCAAAGCCATGGATGGTAACTTTCCAGTGTCCTGTCGCTCGATGTAGGCACGATCCACGTCATACATTCACATCCATGTGGCTGGATACTGGCATCCCTGCCAGTATGACGGGGTTGGCTGAAGCATCTGGCTAATCAGGAAAAGTATTGTGATCTGCTTGAAACTGTTGGCAGGTCACAAATCGGCAACCTTCGATTTATACGTCTGGGCATTGTAATGGGTGAGGTGCCGAGAGTGTAAACCTTTCCGTGTAAATCGCCATTTTGAAACGTTGGGAACAAAGTTGCAAATTACGTCCCACATCAGCTTAAGAAGCTGCACCCAATAGCTCTTGCGACATCAGTTGGTGCAGTTGTTCAATCTGGGCTTCATTAAATAAGGGTTCAATGAAATTATAGCTTAAAGTTAATTGCTGGCGATACTGGCACACTAACAGCGCAATCCCTGGCGGGCTAGAGATTTGGCAAAGATGCCGCAAGCCCACAACATCGGCACCAAAAAAACTGCGCGCCACGAATTCGGCTTGTCCAATATCCGAAAACCAAACTGAGCTACGTTCAGAGCCATCACCATGTGATACACGCAATTCTGAGCCGTATTTTTTTAACGACAGCCAACTGGCTGCCCACATAATCGGTAAAAATGCATAATCCAGTTGTTGCTGGATGGTTTCTTTGTTTTGTTGTTTAAGATGCGTAAAAAGGGCTATTCTGTTTGCGATTACGGTTTTCGGGGCTTGGGCAAATAAAGTGCCAATGTGATTGCCCAATAAGGGCGTACGGACGTTTTGTTTGCGTAAATTAAAGGCGTAAGGCACGCAATAGGCATCCCCAGCTTGTTCAGGTGCTAAGCCGTGCAAGGCGCGTATTAAGCAACCAATATAATAAAGGCTGGTGCCGGTTAAGCCGACATTACTTCTTACTTGTTGGGCAATAACCCCGCTTTGTTCGGCACTGAAGGTGTGGGTGATGCAGTTAAGCTGTTTAGGGGGGTGGCTTAAGTCGGCGTGTTGAATGCTGTGATAACTATCCAAACGGGTAATATAACGTTTAGCTTTTAAAAATAAAGCGATTTTTTGCCACCACTTATATTTGGCAAGGTGTACATTCACCAACGACTCACTCTTGGGCAGGTCAAATTGTGTGCGTTGCGCCTTATCTTCAGTGCACAGGTATTTCAAAATTAAATCCGCCCCTTTAGCATCACAAAAAGGATGTATCCAACGTAACAAGAATACAGTGTTGTTAGGATCGCTTATTAAGTGAAATTCAAGAGGCGCAAGGGTTTCGCGCGGTTGCTGTTGGTTGAGTAGCGTTAAGAGCGTAGTTTGTTGAAACGTGCCGGCGCTTTCAGGATCAGCACACTTGTGTTGAAAAAATATCGAAAAGGGTTGTGTACGTTGACACCAGTGAAAACGGTCGCCCTGTTGCTGTAAACTGGCTAAGGCAAGCGGAAATTGTTCGGTAAATTCGCTGATCCGTGCCGTTAATTGGATAACGTCGGGCAAGGAATCTAGCACTAAAGCAAAGCCGCATAAGCTGCCAGGCATATTTTCCTGTCGAATTTCTTCATCCATCGCTAAAGTGAGGTAATCGGCAGGATTCAGGGACTGGATAATGGGGTCTTTCGAGCTATTCATGCTTGATGACCTTTGATCCATTGTGCAAGCAAGTTCAGGGTTTGTAAGTTCTCAACGGTAATTTCAGCGTCGGGCAAGGTAACGCCAAACGCAGTTTCGATATACATGATAAGGCGCATAATGCCTATGCTGTTAAGGCCTGCCGCTAATAGGTCGTCGTCATCTGAAAAACTGTCGGGATCGGCTACAAAGATCAGCTCTTGAAATATAAAATGTCGAAGTTTTTTTTTCATGGATTGTTAATAAAAAGGCTCAGAAGAAAAATAAGGGGGGCATCGCAATGGCTTAGTGTGTCGCGTATTTACGGAACAATAATTTAGGTAATCGTAATATAAAACCAACCAATAGCCGCATGTGCATCCAGGTTAACAACGTATTATCCCGACCATATTGAAAATGGCTAACTCCGCCGTCTGCTTTTGGAATATAGCGCACGGGGGTTGGGATGTTAATGATCGGCAAGCCACGCCACGCCAAACGCACCGCGACTTCCGGTTCAAAATCAAAACGTCTTGCCCAACGGGTTTGCCGCATGACGGCAAGTAAATCATGGATGGGATAAACCCGCATGCCAAACAACGAATCATGAATAGCCCAACTGAGGGTTTCAAGATTGGCAAAACCATTGGATATTTTTCGCCCCTGCACTCTTAATGCAGGGGCGGAAGCATCAAACACCGGCTCGCCTAACAGCAACGCAGGTAGGTTGTCGCGGGATTTTTGCATAAAAGTGTGAATGGTATCGGCGGAGTGCTGATTATCGGCATCCATGATTAAGACATGACTGTACCCTGCCGCTTGCGCCCGCAAAATCCCTGCCATAATAGCGGCACCTTTACCCTGATTTTCAGGCAATTTAATAATCTGTAAAGCCTTTGAAAATTGCTGCTGCAAAAGCTGTAACAGCATATCACTGCCATCGTCACTGCCATCCATAATAACCCAAACCGGCTGCCATTTTGCCAGAATTTCACGGATGGTTTTTTCTAAAAGCGCACCCGTATTGTAACTGGGGACAATAATGAGATGTGTACTGGATGGCGGAGAGTCATACATGCTGATTGGTCTCAAATAAGCGGGTATTCAAAAAGGTTAGGTGCGGGTATTTTACTGTAAGCCAGATATTTAAATACGCTTTAAGCCATTATAATCATTTTCGAGTGCCGTGATAATCCGTTACAATCAGCATCTATTTTATCCAAGTCAACACAATCTGGATAATGGTTTAAGAAAGAGGAGTTTTATTTGAAGAATAATGCACCAGTGGTAAAAACCGCGAGGGCTTTTTATGGTCTCCGCGTGATAGATAAAATGATTGCGCTGGATTTATTAAAAACTTTGGGCGCGGTGTTATCCGTTATCGTGATTATTATTGCCAGTCGAAAATTTATTAGCGTCCTTAAAATGGCCGTCAGCGGACAGTTAGCGGCCGATACTTTATTACATTTTTTTAGTTTAAAAATCATTGTGGTCGCAATTAGCTTGTTGCCGGTCACCTTATTTATGGCTATCTTGATGGTTTTAGGCAGAATGTATCGCGATCAGGAAATGACCGCCTTGGCTGCGGCAGGCGTTGGCGTTGGCGCCGTGTATCGTGCTGTTTATATGGTGGTTGTACCGATTTTTTTTATCGCCGTATGGTTGGCGATGGTTTCTGCGCCCTGGGCAGAAACGCAAATGAAGCAATTAATCCATAAAGATGCTGAAAGCGCCGATATTCGCGGCGTCACCCCAGGACGATTCAGTGAATATAGTCATGGTGATTTAGTGGTTTATGTGCAAGGCATTGGGGCAGATAAACAGTTGCAAGGTATTTTCGTGCAAGATCGCCAGCATGGGAAATTGGCTATCGTAACCGCCGCGTCTGGCTCAATGCAAGATTTAGCGAATGGCCGGTACATTGTGCTGAAAGGCGGCGAGCGTGTGCAAGGCTTTCCAGGAACAGCTAATTTTATTACCGAACACTTTGATGAGTATGCAGTGCGCATAGAAAGGCAGCCAACTGAAGTGCAGTATGAACAGGAGGCCGTGAATAGCCTGATATTGTGGGGTTCTGGACGATTGCTGGATTTAGTGGAATTACAACGCCGCTTTGCTATTCCATTAGGAATTATGTTGTTGGCATTTTTAGCAGTGCCATTGGCTAAATTGGCGCCGCGTGGAGGGGTGTACGGCAACATGTTACTGGCCTTTTTAATTTATTTCAGTTACGAAAATATTCGTAAAGTAGCGCATAGCTGGATTTTGAGTAACAAAATACCGGTATGGACAGGCTATGCGGGGGTTTATGGCCTGCTATTATTGGTTGGGCTTATATTAATCGTACGTTTATATGGTTGGCGATGGTTTATTTGGCACCCAAAACGCAGGCAACAATCGTGAATGTAATCAATTGGTATATTGTTAAGGAAGTTCTAAAAGGATCCTTCGCCGCACTTGTGGTGTTGTTGACGTTATTTACGTTATTTACTTTCAGTGATGAACTCAAAGATATTGGCAAAGGTGATTATCGGCTCCGCGAGATTTTATTATTTTTGTTCTTTGATGCGCCCACGGTAATGTACGAACTGATGCCAACCGCGGCGTTACTGGGCAGTTTGTTTGTATTGGGGGCAATGGCGAACAATCGTGAGTTAGTGGCGATGCAGGCCGCAGGATTATCGATATTTGGCATTATTAAAGCAGTTATGATGGCGGGTTTAATTTTGGCCATTTTTGCAATTGGTGTTGGCGAGTTTATTGCACCCGAAGCAGAATATGATGCAATGATGATCCGCTCGACAGCGCAAGAAAAGCAAGTGGTTTTGCAAACCCGCTATGGCTTATGGTTGCGTGAAGGCAATGTGTTTATTAATGTCCGGCAAGTTGCCGCAGAGAATAAACTCGCAGACATCAGCGTCTTTGAATTAAACAAAGACTATCATTTAGTGTCTATGGTGCATGCTGCACACGCTGATTTTGTGGCTGCGGGGCGCTGGAAGTTTAACCAGATACAGCGAACCGATGTTGTCGGTGAGCGTATAGTCGCCGCAACTTTACCTCAGGGTGATTTTCAATCGAGTATTGATCCGGCACTCTTGAATATGGTGGTGGTGTCAGCCGATAATTTATCGCTGTACGATTTGGCGATGTATGTTGATTTTTTGAAAAAAAATAATCAAAAATCGCAACTGTTTGAATTGGCTTTTTGGGGCAGAGTGGTCAATCCGTTAGTTATTTTTGTCATGTTATTAGTATCGGCACCGTTTGTGATTGGCATTAAACGCGGCGTGAGTGTCGGCGCACGGATTATGGTCGGCGTTTTAATCGGCATGGGTTTTAACGTGTTTGATAAAATTGCCGGACATTTGGGGCTGGTTTATGACTTAAATCCGGCCTTAATGGCGGTGTTGCCCAGTGCGCTGGTGCTGAGTATCTCACTTATTGCGATTGCAAAGTTGCGCGTGTAATTTAATGTGGCGGCGGCCCATCATTAAAAAACACGCTACTCTTAGACCAGCGCTCGTAAAGTGCCAGATAGCGTTTATTAACAACTAGCCAGATAAGATCCAAACCTGAAGTGAGGATAATCCCCAAAAAACGCTTTGCAGCGCAACGCCAAGTGACGGGGTGTTGATCAAGGGTTTGGATTTTTATTTTCCAGGCGCGTGAACCCAACGTTTGCCCGCCGTGCGTCCAAAACCAGCCGAAGAAAACAAAACTCACGACGAACAAATACAATGGGTAAAAAAATTGTGCGGAACTAAACGCCCGTCCAGCATTGAAGGGTAATATTAAAGCCGTGGCAACAAACAAAACCCCGACTAATAACAAACTATCGTAAAAAAAGGCGGCCAAACGCCGCCACAAACAGGGTCGTGGTGACAGGTTATTAACTGCTTTAGCGTGTTTAATGCGCAATTAGTTTTTGAACAATTCCAGTTTTTGACCAAAATACATACACATGACCACCAATGAGCCGAGCATAACCAAGCTAAAAACTATCGGCGGACGATGAAACAGTAATATAAAAAAATCAGTTACAAATACGCTGGTTAAAACAGGACGTTCAATTAAGCCTGTGATAATTTTTTTAAACATCAACTTCCCCAATGAGTAATAGTTTTTTTTGGTTTTAAAGGCGGTTTGCCGCGTAATATGCTTAGACAACAAGATGTTTTTCAGCACTTAAAGCTTTTATGGTTCCAATTTTACTATACCCACCTGTAAAATGTAATAATCAAGCTGAAATATAAGCCAAGTTTCAGCGTGTGATATGATATTCCTAAAAATATAAACACAGTTACGGGACGTTTTGTTATTTTAAATTTCTTCAAAAAAATCATCGGGACTGCGGCTATCCAACCCTTACCATCTGCGCCAGTCGCTAATGCCGTCACGATCTATACGCGATCTGAGCATCCGATTTCCCGAACACAAATCAGTGCCCATGCGCTGAAGGTGCTTTATCAACTTAAAAAATCGGGTTATGCCGCTTATTTAGTCGGTGGTTGCGTCAGAGATTTATTATTAGGGCGCGAACCCAAAGACTTTGATGTAGTTACCGATGCCACACCTGATCAAATCAGAAAAGTCTTTCGTAATTGCCGCTTAATTGGGCGTCGTTTTCGCTTGGCGCACATTTATTTCGGGCATGAATATATTGAAGTGGCGACTTTTCGTGGGCGTGCTGATGCCGAAAATGATGATCAAAAATTTCATGAAAGTGGTCAGTTACTGCGAGATAACATATACGGCACCATAGAAGAAGACGTTTGGCGGCGGGATTTTACGGTCAACTCCTTGTATTACAATATCCGTGATTTTTCCGTGGTTGATTACACTGGTGGTATGCAAGACCATCGCGCAGGTGTGATGAAATTGATCGGCGACCCTGTTACCCGTTACCGAGAAGATCCAGTACGCATGCTACGAGCGGTTCGTTTTGCGGTTAAATTAGGCTTTGTGTTAGATGCAGAGTGTCAACAGCCGCTGCGGGATTTAGCCAGTTTGTTACATGCCATTCCTTCGGCACGTTTGTATGAAGAATTCCTGAAGTTGTTTTTATCAGGCTATAGTTTGCAAACCTATGAAATGCTCAGGCACTATGGTTTGTTTGGTGCGTTGTTTCCAGGCGTAGACCGATCATTGAACGAGGAGCGGCAAGGTTTTCCAAAAGTATTTATTGCCAAAGCCTTTGAGAACTCCGATAAACGGGTTGCTGATGGACTACCGGTAACGCCGTATTTTTTATTGGCTGCATTATTGTGGGATTCGGTGCAAGCTTTAGCAAAGCAGAAAATTGCCCAAGGGATACCCAGCATTCCTGCACAGCAAATGGCGGCCAGTGAAATCATTGGCGAACAAGTGCAGCGTATTGCCTTCCCAAAATATATGGGTATAGCGATGCGGGATGTCTGGTATTTGCAATCGCGTTTCCACCAACAAACTGGGACACGACCTTTTAAATTAATCACCCATCCGCGTTTTAGGGCGGCTTACGATTTCTTATTACTAAGGGCGGAAACGGGTGATGTCGAGCAACAAGTCGCGGATTGGTGGACTGCTTTTCAAGTGGCCGAAGGAACCAATCAAACTGCGATGACGCAAGCTTCAAGTGCTAAAAAAAGTCCGCAAAAAAGGCGGCATCGCAGCAAAAGCAACCGTAATAAAAATTCGGTAGACAAACCTACTGTAGAAAAGCATGATTGACCCGCAAAATTCTGCCCTGCCGTCAAGCGTACTTGCCTATATAGGTTTAGGCAGTAATTTGCACCATCCCGATCTGCAAATTCAACAGGCGCGAGTAGCGATTGCCAACAGGTTAGCTGGCGTCATTGAAATCGCCTTTTCCAGCCTTTATACAAGCCCACCCATGGGGCCACAAGATCAACCGCATTACATCAATGCCGTGATGGCTATCAGGACCACCCTGCAACCGCTGGATTTATTGCATCAATTACAACAGATTGAAAATATCCAAGGGCGGATCAGGCAAGCGCAACGATGGGTTGCCAGAACCTTGGATTTGGATTTGCTTTTATATGGCGAACAGCAAATACACCTACCGGAATTAACGGTGCCGCATATCGGCATTGGTGATCGCGCGTTTGTGCTTTACCCTTTGCAAGAAATAGCACCGGACTTAACCATTCCGAACTTGGGTAAACTGACTGACTTAATCAAACACTGCCCCCTTAATGGACTGGTACGGATACCGGCGTGAACGATCCCCTTACTTTATTATCGGTGCTTGATCTGCAAGCCATGAAACAAGCAGGTGAAAAAATCACTTGTTTAACCGCCTATGATGCCAGTTTTAGCGCCTTAATAGATGCTGTCGGCATTGATATTATTTTGGTAGGCGATTCCGCTGGCATGGTTATTCAAGGACAACCCTCCACATTGTCAGCCACCCTCGACGACATGGTTTATCACACCCGTTGCGTTACCCGCGCACGCAAACACGCCTTTGTCATCGCCGATTTACCCTTTATGACTTATAGCACACCACAATTTGCCGCAGAAAATGCCGCCCGGCTGATGCGTGAAGCGGGTGCGCAAATGGTTAAATTTGAAGGCGCCCATATTGAGACGGTACATTTTCTAGTTGCGCAAGGTATTCCGGTCTGCGGGCATTTAGGCGTATTGCCGCAATCGGTTAATGTCGTGGGGAGTTATAAAGTACGCGGCAGAACGACTACAGATGCCGAGCTGATTATCGAGCAAGCACTGGCTTTACAGCACGCGGGCATTGGACTCTTGGTTGTGGAGTGCATTCCGGCTGTGTTAGCGAAACAGCTTAGTCAACTTTTAGATATTCCTGTCATTGGTATCGGCGCAGGCGTGGATTGTGACGGACAGATACTGGTGTCATACGATATGTTAAACATTACCCGCAACAAGCACCCTCGCTTTGTTAAAGATTTTATGCACGGCGCTGGAAGCATAGAGGCCGCCATCCGTGCCTATAAAATTGCCGTAAAACAGGCCGAATTTCCCGCCCCTGAACACAGTTATTTATGATGCAGATTGTTGAAACCATTGTTGAGCTACAGCAAGTCTTAAGGCGCTGGCGCGAAGCAGGCGAAAATATTGCCTTTGTGCCTACCATGGGCAATCTGCACGCTGGGCATATTAGCCTAGTGAATGCGGCGCACAGCAAGGCACGAAGGGTGGTTGTGAGTATTTTCGTTAACCCCACCCAATTTGGGCCAGAAGAAGACTATGACGCCTACCCCAGAACCTTGGAAGCTGACACGCAACAGTTACGTGAAGCCAAAGTGGATTTACTGTTTTTACCCACTAAAAAAATTATGTATCCCGCAGGTGCCAGTACACAAATAATCGTTACGGGCTTATCCGAGCATTATTGTGGCGCTTCTCGCCCAGGACATTTCAGCGGCGTCGCCACAGTAGTCGCGAAATTATTTAATATCGTCCAGCCTGATATTGCCTTGTTTGGCGAAAAGGATTTTCAACAATTAACCATCATTCGCAAAATGGTGGGCGACCTCAATATCCCCGTTATTTTGCAAGGCATCGCAACTGTTCGTGAAGCTGACGGACTTGCTTTAAGTTCACGTAACAGCTATTTAACCTCTGATCAGCGAAAAATTGCGCCTTTGCTCTATCAATCCTTATGCCAAGTTAAAGCGCGAATTATGGCGGGTGAATCTGATTATGCCACTATTGAGGCAGAATGCTGCCTAACCCTCAAACAAGCAGGTTTTGAGCCGGATTATATCGCTATTTGTAGAGAGGCCGATTTGCAACCAGCACAGGCAAACGATACACACTTGATGGTTTTAGCCGCCGCCCGATTGGGTAAGCCGCGTTTAATTGACAATATAGCCGCAAAAGCAACCAAACAATGATCCCGTATTAAACGGTGACCAGCGTTTTGCGTTTACGGTAGGAGACTAAACTTACCAACGCTGAGCTTAAGAGCCATATTGAGGTCGGCAATGGTACTGCGGAAACGGATGTGGTGACTACATAGGCGCCGCCACGCAATCCTATGGGTGTGCCAGTAATCGTAAAGGTTTGTTCGCCGGTAAGATCAGTATAATTAAGTCCACCAAGGCCAGCACTCAAATTTAAGATTTCAAAACCAGCAGAATTGGGGAATGTTTGAAATGTAATGTCTGCTAATTCATTTAATCCTACAGATAATGACCATTGGTGGGTAAATGGCAAAGACGTATAATTTGGATCTGCGCTATGGAATATGACTGTTGCAGTCGACTGAATATCTCCAGGCATAATACGGCTATCACCAGAATAAGTTGGGTCGGTAGACAGTGTTGTCGTCAGTTGCGTTGTAGTAACCGCGATTGCAATCGTGGGGATACTGATAAAAAGGCCGAGTATCAATGGTTTTAAAATTGACATGATAATGCACCGTTAAAGTAAATTGTCAAAAGACCCATTGCTGTCTGAGTATTAAAATACAAGCAGCGCTTCCCCAACAGATCATTAGATACCTTGGGTTTCATTTTGACAGGTTAAAAGAACATTATTAACATTGCTCACCGCCAACTTACGGCGCACAAAGCAATCTAAAATAATGTAAAAGAATGATCGAGTTATTTTTGCATTCGCAGTCAGCTAATTTTTTGCCAATCATACTGAATAAATATAGCCTATAAAATAATTTTTACTATATAGACAGCGATTTTAATTGGTATGCGGAATGGTCATCTGACGGACGATCATTTTGCTGCGCAATATTTTTGGCATTAGCACAGCGAAAACTAACGGGCTACATGCCTTATACCCCATCACTCTCTTCAAAAATCATTATGAACATGGCAAAAAAAACCAAAACTGCGTTCGTCTGCACCGAATGTGGCGCGGATAGCCCACGCTGGGCGGGGCAGTGTACCAGTTGCGGCGAATGGAATGTGATTAAAGAAGTGCGGCTGGGCAGTGATGATAATGCCTATGTTCCTGCCAAGTCTGGTTATGCTGGGGCGCGTTCAGAGGTGCAGCTGCTGTCAGAAGTTAATCTAACACGCTCCGAACGGCTCTCGACCGGTTTGATTGAGTTTGACCGAGTTTTAGGCGGCGGCATAGTAC
>JABFRM010000336.1 GCA_013141155.1 Methylococcaceae bacterium
AACCACCGTATTGTCTTGATTAAAGATAATCGTCCGCACCACGACCTGTTTTTCATCGGCCACCGTTGGCAAATACTGATCAATCCCTTGTTGCAAAATGACATTCAACGCCGACAATGGCTCAATCTGTGATTCTGCGGCAGTCATTAACATCTCCCGCAGCGTGAAATCAAGACAGGGACTAATGATCTGCTCCGCCGTAAAGCCCACATGTTCTGGAATGCTTACCTGTAACACGATTTCACCGTTACTATTGGTGACGACGGGGATGTCGGCCAATAAATGATTGGATGAGGTGGTATTGTCAAATCGCGCAGCCGTTACAATGGGAACGACTAAGCTGTTGATCTGCATGCTTTCAACCGTCATGCCGTCAATCAGTGTGTCATTGGCACAGGCGACATGAGCGGCATTGCCAGTTGTTGGTGAGTTGCCATTGTTATCACTGCCAGTTACTGGAATGGGCTTACGAATTGGCTCGGACACAGTTACTGGTGTTGGCGTTGGATTATAGGTAGGTGCGGGAGTTGGCGTAACAACATTTCTTAACGCCAAATAACCTGGGTCAGTAATCACACCCACTGCTGGATTAGTATCCCCGACGCCATTATCGGTTAAGGTAATAACCACGCGATCAACCTTACCGGCACTGTTTCTAAACAGCTCGGCACCATCATCATAGGTATTCAGGTTACCATCCGCCAAGAACTCAAAGAAATGCGGTGTCGCGTTATCCTTTGTCGGGCCAAATTTAATAAAGGTATCGGCCATCACACCTTCTGGAATTTCCAGCACTAAGCGTGTTTGCAAGCCATCCCTGGTAGGATCTAAATCAACCAAAGTTTGACTGGAACCCTGAATATTAGTGACACTAAATTGCAACGGATCGGTAACTGCCGTTACGTTAGACGGTTTTGCTTGCCCTGCAAATTGTGGGTCGGTAAACGCCAGCACCGCTACGTTTTGTAACTGTGCATTGGGATCAACCACGATGTTTTGCAGTGCAGTTGTCGGTACTTTTAAATCAGCAGCAAGCAATGAACCAAAAGCAGGTTTTGGCGCAAGAATACCGGCTGCAAAGGCTTGACTTCCTGATTGACCCGCAGAGGGCAGTACCGGAAAAGTCGCCACGCCATTTTGCAAATAATCAGGTTTGCCATCACCGTTAAAATCTCCCCCTGTACTACCGGCATCCTCAATATTAGGCGCTACGCCATCTAAGTCAGTACGGATTTCCGCGACGGTCGTTGCAGTATCCAGCGCATTACCAGCGTAATCGAACAATTTGACACCAAAGTTATAAACGTTATCTGACAGCGAATCCGTAACCATGAAGGTGGCATGTGCATTAATATCGGCAGCCGTCAGTACATGGGTACTCACCAATTGTGGTGTTCCGCCTGCTACCGGTGCGGCATATAATTTAAGAATATCACCGGCCTTAATATCGGCAACTGCCGCAGTCGGCAACGTTACATAAAACTTCGCTGTTGGTAAGTTGGTGATGTCGTTCAACGTGCCATCGGTTTTTAAATCGGATTCATCGGTTAAATTAATCGTTAACGGTTTATCGGGGGCTTTGGTATCCAGTAGCACTGTTATTTGACTACCTAGGCCGTTAGTCGCTTGACCGCTGCTATCTAATACCTCGGCATAAAATGTATAAGCGCCGTCGGCTTTAACACCGACATTATTGTTAATTGCAGTTAGGGTAACGTTTGGCAGCGTCCAATGCCCTTGTGCATCCGCGGTCACCGTTCCGATTATTGTTGTGCCATCCGGCGCTTTAATTTGAACTTGCGAGCCAGCAGGTGCATTACCTTGTAACGCAATCACTGGCATATTGGTTAAGTTGTCGCTATTGCTTTCACCACTATCAAACTGTGTCGGCAGGTCAATGCTCGGTAAAGTACGATCCAAAGTCAGTGTTAAGGTAGCGGCAGGGCTTTCATTACCCGCAGCATCAACTGTTTTAGCGGTAAACGTAAAAGTGCCATCTTCATTTAACACACCATCCTTGTCATCGCCGTCGATTTTGGTCAAATCAACTCCCGCAACTTGCCAGTCGCCTAACGAATTGGTGGTGACAGTTGCATATAGCGAGCCATCGGGTTTATAGAGATTAACACTACTGTTAGGTTCCGCCGTACCGCTTAACAGTACGACACTGTTACTGGTAATATTATCAACAGCACTAGAGCCGGTATCTTCACTGGCGGGTAAATCAAGCGTCAGTGCAGCAGGTGCTGAAGTATCAATGGTAAAACCCCCGGCCACGCCTGAAACGCCGCTACTAGGACTGGTTGCGACGATTTGATAAATCCCATCGGTGGCGTTAGCAGGATTATTGGCGGCTACACCGGCTGCAAAATCACCAAAGGGCTGTGCGCCGGGTTTGCTTAAATCAGCATCCAACAAGGTCACCACATAACTGCTTTGACCATTCGCTAAAAGCGTTTCAGTAACCGAATATTGTGCAGGTAGTAGAGTAGAACCATCCACGCCTTTTAACGCCAATGTTAATCCAGGTGCTGCTTGTAAGCTTATTTGTGGATTGCCGTTGGCGGTAACTAAATCATTGGCACCTGTATCTGTAGCTGTAGCGATATCCACATTACTTGCGACAATAGCGTTCTCAATTGTCACGACCTGCAAGGCGTTGGCTTTATTGCCGACGGTATCCGTGGCTTCCGTGAATAATTGATAACTGCCCGCCGGTAAATTGAACGCACTGTGATCTATGGACCAAGTGCCAGCAGGTGCGGATACCGTTTGAGCAAACACCACCTGATTATTGGTATCCAATAGCTTAACCACTACCGAGCTACCAATTTCGGCAGTCCCAGAGAAAATCAGCGTAGGATCATTGGTAATAAAATCACCCGCAGTGCCGCTGTCTTGGCTAATAGCCGTAATTGCAACAGCAGTGGCAGCATCAATTTTTAACTCACTGGTAGTAACATCTGGCGTAGCATTGCCAGCGGCATCGGTAACGGTTGCCGTGACTGAGTAAATGTTGCCATCGGTCAGCGGCGCTAAAGTGCCGCTGGCAGGGGTTGCCGCGCCTAAATCCAATGTCCATAAACCACTGGCATCAGGCGTAACGGCATAAGTTGCGCCATTAACCACAACAGAAAGCACTTCGCCCGCAATAAGCGCCGCCCCCGTGCCGCTGGTGCCGGTGATGATTGGCGTAGTGTCATTGGTAATCAACGCGTTAACCGTGGGAACCAACGGTGCCGTGGTGTCAATTTTCAATTCGCTGCTGGTGACATCTGGCGTAGCATTGCCAGCGGCATCGGTAACGGTTGCCGTGACTGAGTAAATGTTGCCATCGGTCAGCGGCGCTAAAGTGCCGCTGGCAGGGGTTGCCGCGCCTAAATCCAATGTCCATAAAC
>JABFRM010000247.1 GCA_013141155.1 Methylococcaceae bacterium
AATCGGAAACTTCCAATTCGCTGAAATCCAGGGTTTTAGCCAAAATATTCCATTCATCCTGCGTGAAACGGTCACCGGCGCGATTGCTGCGTAAAATGAGCTTGAGTTCATCGGCGGAATAATGTGCGTCGTGTCCGTGTCCGCCGCTTAAACCCGCAATGCGCAAAATGAGATTAGCACTGGAATTGAGTATCCAAATCACCGGATACATAAGCCAATAAAAACCGTAAAGTGGTGCAGCCCCCCATAAACCAATTAACTCGGGATTACGGATGGCTAAGGATTTTGGTGCCAGCTCACCAATCACAATGTGTAAAAACGAGATGGTAAAAAATGCGAAAGCAAAGGAAATGCCATGAATGATTTCAGGCGCGGTAATGCCTATTTTGCTAAAGAGCGGATCGAGCAGATTCGCAAACGCCGGTTCACCGATCCAGCCTAAACCTAATGATGCCAAAGTAATGCCAAGCTGGCAGGCAGATAAATAAGCATCCAGTTTGCCATGCACAATGGCTAAAATGCGTCCGCGCCAGCCGTGGGTTTTGGCAATGCTGCGGATGCGCGTTTGGCGCAATTTAACCAGACTGAATTCTGCCGCCACAAAAAAACCATTGATGATGACCAGCAGTAAAGCGATGACGATCATGAAAACGTTATTCATAGACGCTAAATAAATTTGAAGGTATTACTAAGGGATTATACGGGGATATAGAGGCAATAAACAACTGATGCGGAGGCGTATCCCTTGCTGGCACTTTACTAAGAAGGTTGGGCGTGCAATTTCACGCCAAGTGCCTTGCAAACTTTGTAAACCGTATCGAAACGTGGCATCGAATTAGGTCGTAGCGCCTTATAAAGTGCCTCTCGTGTAATCCCTGAAGCGCGTGCAACTTCAGTCATACCGCGCGCGCGGGCAATGTCGCCCAAAGCAGCCGCCAGCAGTGCGGGATCTCCTTCTTCCAGCATGGCGTTCAGATAGGCTGCTATATCTGCATCAGAACGTAAATATTCAGTCGCATCAAACTCTGGCAAGGTAGCAATGCTTATTTTTGTCGTCATTATTCAATCCTCCAAAGTGGCTGCCAAGCGTTCGGCTTTGGCAATATCAGCGGCTTGCGTGGATTTATCCCCGCCGCCGAGCATCACAATTAACATCGCCCCATGCTTTACGTAATACAGCCGCCAGCCTGCGCCGAAATGTTCACGCATTTCAAACACGCCATTGCTTAACAGCTTTACGTCGCCCAAGTTTCCCAGTGTCGCCTTACGCAAGCGTGCAACTAAGCGTTGTTTGGTCACCGTGTCCTTGAGACCATTAAGCCATTTTGAAAACTCAGGCGTGTACTTGATGATAATCATGGCTTATTGTAATCGAACGATTACGACTATTCAAGGCGAACCCTTACATAAAAGAGTTACATGAAGTTATGAATGCGTTCGCAAAAAGTTCATTAAATTTCCCTCATGGATGTTCAGTTGCAGCCGATAAACCTTTCGGTTAACAACAGCAAGTAATACCTATCCTAAACAATGAATTTTTATTAAACCATGCGCCTACACCAACGCCTCCAAACCGCCCGCAGTGAAGAAGATGTGAAAGACATCTACATCCAATCCTTAGGCTTAAAAAGCTACACCAAAGGGCTGATTGACATCCGCACCGATTAAATCTGGTTTGAAGCCAAAGACACGGGCAAGCATTCCAACTACGCCATGTTCACGCAGCTCCTGCATTATGTGCAAGATGGCTTGAACAAAGGCGAAATCATCCCGCCGTTTTTGGCGGTCATCGACACCGAAAAAGCCGCCTTAATGAAAACGGCGGATGTCTTGCCGTTTCTCAAGAAAAAAACCGTCAAATGGGGGAAATCTGCCAGCCAATATCCTAAAGAAGCGCTGGAGGAAGTTTCCGCACACATTGGCGCGCATTTTGTGGCGTTCAATATTGCCATTAACGAAGATGAATTTATCACCACCGTTAAAACTGCGATTGCCACGGGCGACATCATCCGCGCACAGATTACGCCGGATAATTTAAAACAAGTGTTTGATCGTTGGGTGGCGATGGTTGGGCGTGAGATTGTGGGGGTAAAAGAAGAAGATTATGCACTGCTGTTTTTTGCGGACATCATGCACGATGGCACGGTGTCCACCCACCAAAACCTACCCGCCGAATTGCTGTATAAAAATAACGACCCCGTGTTTAACCTGAACGGCAAAATCTATGAATTGGGCAACAAAGAAGGCTATCGGCAATTCTGGTTGATTTATCACAAACCGCCCAAAGCCGAATACCGCAATTATCTGTTGGAACGCCGCGATAGCTTGATTCCGGTCGATGAGCGCAGTTTTAAAGGGGCGTATTACACGCCACTGGCGGTGGTCGATAAAGCCTATGAAAAACTCAACGCAACGCTGGGCAAAAACTGGCAACGGGATTACATAGTCTGGGATATGTGTTGCGGCGTGGGCAATCTGGAAGTCAAACACAGCAACCCGCGCAATATTTACATGAGTACCTTGGATCAGGCAGACGTGGACATCATGAAAGCCGCTAAAACCTGTGTGTCCGCGCAACGGTTTCAATACGATTATTTGAATGATGATATTACCGATGACGGCAAGATTGATTACAGCCTGACCAACAAAGTGCCGGAATGGTTGCGTAAGGCGATTGCGGAGGGTAGGAATATTTTGGTATTGATTAATCCGCCGTATGCGGAGGCGACTAATGCCGATAACACATCAGTCGGTGCTGGTGCTGAAAACAAAACCGGCGTGGCAAAAACAAAATTTGCCGCCACCGCTATGGCGGATTTTGGCAAAGCCAGCAATGAGGTTTTTACGCAGTTTGTAAGCCGCATTGCTCAGGAAATCCCTAATGCAACCCTAGCCATGTTTAGCAAGCTCAAATATTTGAATGCGCCTAATTTTGAGAAGTTTAGGGACAACTGGAACGCTAAGTATTTATCGGGGTTTATCGTGCATAGCAAAGCGTTTGATGGCCTTAGAGGGGATTTTCCGATTGGTTTCTTAATTTTTCAAACGAATCAAGTCACTAAAAATCAGCAATCGATTACAAAAATAACCGCCGAAACGGTTCGTGCTGAGCTTAGTCGAAGCATAGGCAAAAAAGCAAAACCAAATAGGCGTTTACTGTCCAACTGGGTTTTGCGTGAAGAAATTAATGAAATAACCACTGAAGCATTCGACAAAAAAGTGCAACCGATTGGTGAAAAAGTATTTTATAACTTGCCAAGCAGTAGTTATTTGAATGTTTGGCTTGACCGCCCTAAAGCTAATAAAGTTAGTGTAATGCCGCTTAAAAATGCCATCACACCAACCACAGGCATTGCCAGAGTATCAACTTGGTCTGATAACGCCATAGCCTATATGTA
>JABFRM010000238.1 GCA_013141155.1 Methylococcaceae bacterium
CCATAATGCTCTCTTGGGTTATAGATGACGAATATCAACAAAGTGGCCTGCCGCCGCTGCCGCCGCTGCCATGGCGGGGGACACTAAATGTGTTCGTCCGCCTTTGCCTTGACGGCCTTCAAAGTTGCGGTTAGAGGTGGATGCACTGCGTTGGCCTTTGGTCAATTCATCGCCATTCATCGCCAAACACATGGAACAACCCGGATCACGCCATTCCCAACCCGCTTCGATAAAAATTTTATCCAAGCCTTCGTCTTCTGCCTGTTTTTTAACATGATAAGAACCGGGCACAGCAATCGCCTGTACGCCCGCAGCCACCTTGGTGCCTTTAGCCACTTCCGCAGCCATACGAAAATCTTCGATACGGCCATTGGTACAAGAACCGATAAACACTAAATCAACCGGAATATCGGTAATCTTAGTATTCGGAGTTAAGCCCATATACGCCAAAGCGCTTTCACAGGCTTTGCGTTTGCCTTCGTTATCAAAACTGTCGGGTGAAGGCACGAGACCGTCAACACCGATCACTTGTTCTGGTGATGTTCCCCAAGACACTTGCGGGGCAATATCGGCGGCATCTAAAGTAATGACGGTATCAAAGCTTGCGCCCGCATCGCTGGGCAAACTTTGCCAATACGCCAACGCTAAATCCCAGTTTTTATCTTTGGGTGCAAATTCGCGACCTTTCAAATATTCGTAAGTTTTTTCATCGGGTGCAACCAAGCCAGCACGCGCACCCGCTTCAATCGCCATGTTGCAGAGGGTCATACGACCTTCCATCGACAAGGCTTTGATCGCATCACCGGCATATTCAATCACATGCCCGTTGCCGCCTGCGGTGCCGATTTTGCCGATAATCGCCAAGGCAATATCTTTAGCAGAGGCATATTTAGACAACGTGCCGTTAATTTGCACCAGCATGGTTTTAGATTTTGACTGTGGCAAGGTTTGGGTTGCCATCACATGTTCCACTTCAGACGTGCCAATCCCAAACGCCAGTGCGCCAAATGCGCCATGGGTAGCCGTATGACTATCGCCGCACACGACGACCATGCCGGGATGCACAAAGCCATGCTCTGGCACGACCACATGAATTACGCCGTTGTTGGGGTTTTTCATGTCATACAGATTCAAACCGTTTTCCAGGCAGTTTTCCGCCATGACTTCAATTTGTTTCCGTGCAATCGGATCAGCAATCGGCAGATCACGATTTTTAGTGGGGACGCAGTGATCCATGGTCGCGAGAATACTGTGCGGGTTGCGTACCTTACGTTTCGCCAAGCGCAAGCCTTCAAATGCTTGTGGGCTGGTGACTTCGTGCATCAAATGCCGATCCACATAAATCAAAGGCGCTTGTCCGGCTGATTCAACAACGAGGTGGCTGTCCCAAATTTTTTCGTACATGGTTTTGTTCATTTCTGTTCCAAGGCTTAGAGAGTGAATCTGCTTATAAGGGGATTGATATACTAAGCGACATCTTACCCCCTCTCCCTTTGGGAGAGAGCTGGGGAGAGGGGAATAAATAATTACGCCTCTATAGCTATACAAGTATTTGTGTAGCCATTATCGCCTAAAATAGGCACCGTTGGCAATGTAATGGCTAATGGCTGATTTTATAATCGGTCTCTGGCTGAGAATAAGCGCTTAGGCTTTTTCCGTGTAGAATTGGTTGACAGTTTGTGCCAATAATAAAGCCAATGTAAAAATCGCCATCGCGCACCTAAACCCATGCCCATGCAACAGTTAAAACAGTTCATTCCTAGCTCACCAGCGTTTTTACTGGATCAGCAAAGCGTGCTGCATAATTTGCAAGATTTGGCCGAACTAAAAAAACTAAGCGGCTGCAAAGTGCTGTATTCCCTTAAGGCCTTACCGCTGGCGAGTGTGATGCACTGGGTTAAAAATACCGTAGAGGGCTTTTCGGTCAGTTCTTTATATGAAGCCCGCCTGGCATATGAGATTTTAGCAGGCACCGGCAGCATTCACTTAACGACGCCAGGCTTGAGGGCAGAAGAAATGGCGGAATTAATGCGTTTATGCAGCCATATCAGTTTTAATTCACTCAACCAGTGGCAGCGTTTTTCCGGTATAGCACCACAACCTTTATCATTAGGGCTAAGAGTCAATCCTAAATTAAGTTTTGCGTCAGATGTCCGTTTTGACCCCTGTCGCCCGCATTCTAAGCTGGGTGTTGATATACAGGATTTATGCGACCAGGATATCTTTAAGCAATTACAGGGCTTGCATTTTCACACGGTATTTTCTGCCACTGATTTTGAACCGCTGCTTAAAACCGTTGCCACTATCCGCGAACATCTGGGGAGTCATTTTGCAACTTTGCAGTGGCTTAATCTGGGCGGTGGCTATTTATTTAGCCAAATCAATGACCATCGTCCGTTTATTGAGCTGGTTAAACAATTACGTCAGGAATTCGGGCTGGCGGTTTATATTGAACCCGGCAAGGCTATTTTAGAGCAGGCGGGCTATCTAATCAGCAGCGTCATCGATTGCTTTAACAGTGACGGCAAACAAATTGTGGTATTGGATACCTCTATCAATCATCATCCGGAAGTCTTTGAATATCAAAGGCAACCGGATTTAATCGAACATCAAGCGGGCGGTCGTTATAGCGCAACCTTAGTAGGCTCAACCTGTTTGGCGGGCGATATATTTGGCGATTATCACTTTGAGCAACCCTTAAATATAGGCGACCGCGTGGTCTTTAACAATGTCGGCGCCTATACCTTAATAAAAGCCAATCGTTTTAATGGTTATCCTTTACCTGATATTTACGCGTATAGTAATCAGCAATTAATTCCTTTGAAATACGATAGCTACGAAGCTTATCGACAACAATGGTTTGTTTAACGTCTAACGAGGACAACACTATGCAAGCAATATTAATGACCGCTATTGGCGCCCCCGAGGTTTTACAATTGCAAGCGCTACCGGAGCCAGAAATCACTCACCCTACGCAAGTGAAAATTAAATTACAGGCGGCGGGGGTTAATCCCGTGGATACCAAAATTAGGCGCGGTGGCTTATTATCATCGCAGCCCTTACCGGCAATATTAGGCTGTGATGGGGCAGGGGAGGTTGTGGCAATAGGCGCTGCCGTCACGCAGGTTAAAGTGGGCGATAAGGTTTGGTTTTGTCATGGCGGCTTAGGGCTTGAGCCGGGTTGTTATGCGCAATTTAGCGTTGTGGATGCGCGCTGGGTTGCGGCTATGCCGAAAAGCCTAAGCTTTGCAGAAGCCGCCGCCGCGCCATTAGTTTTGATCACTGCCTGGGGGGCGTTGGTGGATCGTGGCGGTTTAAAAGCGGGGCAAACCGTATTGATTCATGCGGGTGCAGGCGGCGTAGGGAATGTCGCAATACAGATAGCC
>JABFRM010000169.1 GCA_013141155.1 Methylococcaceae bacterium
CATGCACGACGATGTATTCCAGGCATTCGGGTGGCTTCTTGGCCAGATCGGTATTGAGCCGGATGCTGTTTGAGTGTGGGCTACAACTGCCCCACTTCGTTTTCATCCGTTGCACAAAAAACCTTTCCACCTTGACACCCATAAGCGGCTCCCATTTTGCGATGAACAGCGGGACGGCTTCTTTTAGTTGCTCGCGATACCAGGCTTCAAGAATTTCTTGTTTTCTGCCGTCACTGGTGGCGGGGCGAATCTGAAGGAACATCTTGTTGTGCTTTAGCTCGATTTCCGGCGCAGTGTCTTTTTCAATCACTTTGAGCAGGTAGCGATTTCCCCAAACGTAATGACTTTCGCGGTCAAGATATTCCCGTGGCGTTTCACGCGCTTGTTCGCGTAGCTTTTGCTGCTGCCGCTTAATCCAATCGAGCTTGGTAATGGCAAACACACGGATAGTGTCAATGTCCATGCGTAACGGCGCTGAAATGCGTACCTTGCCAGCCGGTGGATACACACTTAAATGGATATTCTTGATGTCCTTCTGCACGACATCCACGGCAATATCACCAAGATCGAAATGGGTAACCATCAGTATTCGTTTTGTGCCTTGATGATTAAGAAAATACGCTCCACCTCATCAACATTTTGCAATACGCCATAAAGTGCTGCTTTGATGACCTGTTCACGCGTTTGAATGCCACGCCAGCCGTCGGGTCGAGTGCGCTTAATTGTTTCGTCAATCTTGATAGCCAACTCTTCATTCTGCTTAAGGTTGTTATACAGCGCACGACGACCAGGGGTATTTAACGTCTGTGGCGTGTCAGCATTCTGACCCGCTCCCACCTTGTTCGCCAACTCGGCAATCTTTTTTAAGTATTCTTCATACTCAATGGCCTTGGCTTTGCGCTCATCAATAAGTTCGTTAAGCAGTGCAGACATCTTGTCGTAAAAAGCCGGGTCATTCAGGTGTTCCTTGATGATCTTGCTGCGGACATTGTTCTCAATGGTTTCTGCAACAGCATCCTTATTGCCCTTAAGTCCATTTGGCAGGCTGTTTATCGCATTGGCAATGCCCGTTTTGACAATCAACTCCAGCAAAGGCATGTCGTCGAAAGGCGAAATCTTCCTTGGCTCATCGGCTTCGATATAGGTGTCAATCAGGTGCCGCATATCCGCCTCGTAAGCTTTCAGGTCGAGGTTTTCACCACTCGCGTTACGAATGATCTCCCGTAGCTTCAGATATTGATCCAGTCTCTGATTAATGCGCTTGATCTCGGCATCACTGTAACCCGCTTTAACCAATTCATCGGTTATATTGGCATAAGCCCGCACTAAAGCGACAGTGGCTTTATAAAGTGCCGCACGTTGCGGTTCATGCGCTTTCAAGTCGTCTGGAATCTCAGTATTGCCGCAGAAATAATGGATATGCTCCAGTTCACCTTTGGGTGGCGCTACGGGCTCGCACAGCAGAGCAACGGCTTCCAGTGCATTATCTAGCCGCTCCCGTCCTTTGGTCAGGCTGTCTTGCAGCATAATCTCGGGATCGGCACCGCCAGCGCTATGGTCTAGTTCTGAGGTATAAACGGCAATCGCGTTCTCCACCTTCTTGAACAAATCTTTGTAATCGACAATATAGCCATAATCCTTGTCCTCGCCATCTAACCGGTTGGTACGGCAAATAGCCTGAAACAACCCGTGATCCTGCATACTCTTGTCGATATAGAGATAAGTACAGCTCGGCGCATCAAAGCCAGTCAGCAACTTGTCTACGACAACCAACAGTTTCATGTTGGCAGGTTGTTCCTTGAACAATTTCTTGGCATTGTCCTCGTAAGTCTCGGTCTTGGATTTACCTGGCAGTGCTTCCACGTTTTTTAGCAATGCGGTATAGGTGTTGTAGATAAATTGCCTGTCTGTTTCCGTATTTGCGCCGGTGTCTTCCAAGGTAATGTCTTGCGCCTGCGGGTTATAAGAGGTGACAACCGCGCACTTACCTTTAAAGACTGTTTTCTGGAACTGCTCGAAATACTTGCAAGCCTCATAGATGCTTGCTGCTACCAGGATGGCATTGCCCCGTGCGTTATTCAGGCGGGGCTTGACGCTAAAGTCGAAGATAATGTCTTCCACCACCCGATCCATCCGTGACCTTGAACTGAGCACCTTCTGCATCGTGCCCCATTGTTCACGCAGGGCGGCCTTCTGCCAATCATTGAGCGCTTTGGTTTTCACCTCAAACCATGCGTCTATCTTATCCTGTGAGCCCAAATGCTGGTCAATATCCCGGGCCTCATACACGAGGTCGAGTATCACCTCATCTTCCACCGCCTCGCTAAATTTGTAGGTGTGGATGTAGCCGCCAAAGGTTTCAAGGCTGGTGGCCTTATCCTGTTTGAGCAAAGGCGTACCGGTAAAGCCGATAAACACCGCATTAGGCATCAGTGCCTTCATGGTGCGGTGCAACTTGCCGCTTTGGGTGCGGTGGCATTCATCGACAAACACGAAAATCTCGCCCACCGTCCGGCAGGGCTGGGCTTCCAGTTCCTTGATGAACTGTTCAAAGTCCTCCACTCCCCTTTTGCCGAACTTATGGACTAGCGAGCAGAGCAAACGCGGCTTGGCTTGGCCGAGTTGGGTCATCAGGTCGCGTCCGCTGTTGGCACGGGTCATGGTATGGCCCGCAGCAATGAAAACGCCTTCGATCTGTTTATCCAGTTCGTCGCGGTCGGTGACTATCACCACGCGGGCGTTAGGCTTGTTCTCCAGTATCCATTTGGCCAGCAACACCATGACGATGCTCTTGCCGCTGCCCTGGGTGTGCCAGATAATGCCGCCCTCGCGGCGATGAATATAATCCTGTGCCGCCTTGATGCCGAAATACTGGTGCGCACGGGGCAACTTTTTCACGCCGCCATCAAACAACACAAAGTCGTGCATTAGTTCGATAAGCCGTGCCTTATTGCATAGCTTGAGCAGGTATTTATCCAGCTTGAAGTGGCTATTGTCCTCTTCGTCTTCTTTCCATTTCAGGAAATACTTTTCCGCTGTTTTGATAGCACCGTATTGCAAGCCCTCAGAATCATTGCCAGCGAAGATCAACTGCACCGTGCTGAAAAACCACTCGTTGAACTCCGGTTGTTGATTAGATATGTTCTGGCGGATACCGTCGCCGATCGATATACGGCTATTCTTCAGCTCGATCACAGCCACGGCAATACCGTTGACGTATAGTACCAAATCAGGCCTACGCTTGGTGTTGCCGTGGAGGGTGACTTCTTCGGCAATGGCGAAATCATTCTGTGCGGGGTCATCCCAATTGATGAGATTAATCGTTTCGTTGTTTTCACCCGCCGCCGCCTGCACCTGCACACCGAAACGCAGCAGGCTGTATAT